>NZ_JBFGYC010000536.1:0-2787 GCF_041587635.1 Pontibacterium sp.
CTATCCCTATCCTTACCTACACCCATCGCATCACTTGATATATCCGCTACTCTACTGCATAGTTCTTTTTATTATATAAATATAACTACAAGAACATAGGTATGCACAGTATGACCCGTAGCACCCTCTCCAGCGTTTTACTCGTCACCCTTTTGTCTTCCCCCTATGTCGCGGCAGAAGAAGTGCAGTTACAACACAACGGCTTAACCCTGAATGCGAACCTGCAAATCGCAGAAAATAGCTCTCTGGAAGATGGCGCGGTATTGATCACCCATGGCACGTTAGCCCATAACGGCATGGACATCATTACCACCCTACAAGAACTGCTTCTGGACGAAGGATATAACAGCCTGGCGATCAACCTGAGTCTGGGACAATCTGATCGCCACGGCATGTATGACTGCACCACCCCCCATGTTCACAAACACTCCGATGCGATTCCCGAGATCGGACAATGGGTTCAATGGCTTAAAAGCAAAGGCAGTGACAAAATCATGCTGATGGCCCATTCGCGTGGTGGTAACCAGACGGCGATGTTTGCAGACCAGAACAAAGATGATGTCATCAAAGGTCAGGTGCTGATCGCCCCACAGACGTGGAGCCAGAGCGAAGCCGCCACAGGCTACGAAAAGCGTTACGAACAAGCGCTTCAACCGCTCCTGAAACAAGCGGATACGTTATCCCAAAAGGATGGCGAACAGTGGCTGGAAAAAACGGGCTTTGTGTATTGTGCAGACAGTAAAGTCACACCAGAGGCCTTCCTGAGTTACTACACGCCAGACGAGCGACAGGATACGCCGACCCTTCTTAAGTCAGCCACCCTACCGACGATAGTGTTCTATGGCACTGAAGATAAAGTCGTTGCAGATTTGAGCGACAAGATGACGCAGGTTGCCAACGATAACGTCACTACAGTCGGCATCGAAGGCTCAGATCACTACTTCCTCGATCTCTACGCAGACGAAGTAATTGAGCGTACACTAGAGTTCTTTGAAACGCTGTAAGGTAAACCCAACGTGATGCAACGTTCTATTCTCACGGTTCTGTTCTGCATACTGATCACCGCAGGCTCACCCACAGCGGTAGCGAACGATGTTGAACCCGTCTTTGATCTTCAGCGTTTGTATACTAGCGCTGAAGATCAACGCGTATTGCTGTTACTGGTCTCTCAACCCGGTTGCCACTACTGCGATCAAATTCGCGAAGAGATACTGCAACCCATGTTGGCCAGCGGCCTTTACGACAAAACCACGCTAATTCGCGAAATAAAGATCTACGCAGGTAAAAGCCTGCGTGACTTTAACGGGGAAGAAGTCGATGCAACAGGCTTCGCAAAACGCTACAACGCCTGGGCAACACCGACGCTACTCTTCCTGAACAGGAGCGGAGAGGAGATCGCAGAGAAGATGGTTGGCATCAATACTCCTGAGTTTTATGGCTATTATGTCGACAAGTCGCTTGAAACAGCACAAGCCTCGCTTTCCCAGTAAGCCGGTATAACCCTCCTTTTCCATCTTCTTATCGTATCCACCCGAGTAAACAGGATTTCTCACACCATTACGGCTAGAATACCGCCTCGATTCAGAGGAGCCGTTTTCATGTGGTTTAAGAACATCATCGTTTATCGCATCACAGGTGAATTCAATTACGACGAAGCCCAGCTTGAAGAGAAACTTCAAGATCAGGCCTTCACCCCTTGTGGTAGTCAGGACCTAAGCCGTTACGGCTGGGTATCTCCAAGCAACGGCTTGCAGGATACACTGCTGCATAGCGTTCACGGCTTCCACATGATCGCCGCTCAGAAGGAAGAAAAGATCCTGCCGCCCGCCGTTGTAAAACAGCAGGTAGAGGAAAAAGTGTCCGTGATCGAAAAAGAGCAGGCACGTAAAGTCTATCGCAAGGAACGTGATCAGCTAAAAGATGAAGTTGTGATGGATCTGCTGCCACGGGCATTTAGCCGTTTCCAGCAGACATACGCACTGATCGCACCGCAACAGGGCTGGGTCATTGTTGATGCCTCCAGCCACAAACGTGCCGAAGAACTGTTGAGCTACCTGCGCGGCACATTAGGCACGCTGCCGGTTGCCCTGCCCGACGTCAAACACTCACCATCCGCTATCATGAGTCACTGGCTGGAAGGCCAGGAAGCACGCCCTCAGGGTCTTGAGATCCTTGATGAAGCGGAGCTGCGCGACAATCTGGTGGAAGGCGGTGTTATCCGCATCAAAGGTCAGGAACTGCTGGACGACGAATTTGTTGCTCATCTGGAAGCTGGCAAACGTGTGGTTAAGCTTTCCGTGGAATGGGAAGAACAACTACGGTTTATGATTCAGGAAGATCTGGCCATCAAACGCATTAAGCTGACCGACCAGATGAAAGAGAAGATGGATCAGGAATCCCCTGAAGACCAGCTGGCACAGTTTGATACAGACATGGCACAGATGGGTATCGAATTTACTCGCCTGTTCCCAATGCTGATCGAAGGGTTTGGCGGACTCGCCGAAACACCTTAACGTAGCCCTAGACAAAGAGTCTGCCTCAGATCGCGATTAACCCGTGGATTTGAGGCAGATAACCAGTCCTCTTAGTATTCCCCGCCCCATCCGCCATACCTAGATATCACCCGCTCCGAATCCCCCCTTACCCAGCACTCCGCTCAACGTTCTGATTTCTACGGATTGCTAATATCAGAACAGGCAGATCTATCGCACAGAAGCCTAACATCGGTAACCTGTGAGCTAACCCAGAAAAGGAAAGAACGGAGCCACCTGGTGTTCAGTACCCTGC
>NZ_JBFGYC010000537.1:0-2778 GCF_041587635.1 Pontibacterium sp.
CAGCCCGGTGGCCAGATCTACCGTAAAGTGACCAGCAGCCCGCTGACACAACCTGAAGCACTGGGCGAAGACTACCTGAAAGGCGCCAAACTGGTTGAAGCCTTTCAAAACTGCAACGCCGAACATCTGTCCGGTGCCAGTGTCTGGCATGTGGGCGATAACGGCGAAGTATTATTCTCCCGCGATGGTGGCACCCAAAGCCTGACCGCACGTGAGCTGATTATCAGCGGCGGCGCGATGGAACGCCCTTTTCCGATTCCGGGCTGGCACCTGCCGGGCGTCATGTCTGCCGGTAGTGCACAGGTCATGCTGAAATCCGACGGACTGGTACGCGATAACGCGGTATTTGTCGGTACCGGACCCTTGCTGTATCTGATCGTGGCCCAGTACTTGCGTTTAGGTGTACCGGTCAAAGCCCTGATCGATACCACCCCCAAATCCGCCTATATCGACTCAATGAAAGAGATAAGCGGTACGTTAAGCGCGCCCAAGATGGTCAGCAAAGGTTTATTGCTGCTCAATGAGATCCGCAAAGCGGGCGTACCCGTTTACCGTTTTGCCACAGACCTGGAGATCACCGGCGAGAGTGCGGCAACCGGCTTGAAATTTACCTCAGGTCACGAAGGCCGTCGGATCGAAGCCGACCATATTTTCTTGCATCAGGGCGTCATTCCCAACCTGAACCTGACCCGTGCTTTAGGTCTGGAACATGCTTGGTGTGAACAACAGCTGTGCTGGAAACCCAAGCTTAACCGCTGGGGCCAAAGCTCCGTGCCAACGATCTCCGTCGCCGGTGACGGCAGTGGTATCGTCGGCGCCGATGGTGCTGCATTGATGGGAAAACTGGTGGCACTGAATCAGCTGCAACGTCACCACCAGATCAGTGCCGAGGAACGCGACCAGCAAGCACGCCCGCTGTTTCGTGAACTCGAAAAGCTCAATAAATTCCGCCGCTTTATCGACCGACTGTATCGCCCGATTGATGCACACCGAATTCCTGATGCACCTGATACCGTGGTATGTCGCTGTGAAGAACGCACCGTCGCCGATCTGCAACGGGGCTTTGAACTCGGCGCGAGCGGGCCTCAGGACCTGAAAGGCATGACGCGCTGTGGTATGGGGCCCTGTCAGGGACGCCAGTGTGGCCACACTGTCAGCGAACTGCTGGCCCAGTGGCGGGGTACGACGGTTGATCAGGTCGGTTACTACCGTCTGCGCTCTCCGATGCGTCTGCTTAACCTGACCGAGTTGGGCCAGTTCAGCCGTGTAGAGCCGGCCCAACAGTCCAATACAGGAGCCAAATCATGACCCGTATGAACAGCGATGTACTGATTATTGGTGGTGGTATTCAGGGCTGTGCCACCGCTTACAATCTGGCGCGTCAGGGCGTCTCCGTCACCGTTCTGGAGAAGGATTGGGTCTCCCGTCATGCATCCGGTGTGAACGCAGGCGGTGTACGCCTGCTTGGCCGTGATGTCGCAGAGGTCGAGCTGAGCAAAGCATCCATGGCGCTCTGGCACCGGCTGGATGATGAACTGGATGCGGACACCGGCTTCCGTGCCCGTTCGCTGATCAATATCGCCGCCGATACTCAGGATCTGGATACCCTGCGTAACCGTCAGGCCCTGATGCACGATCTGGGCTATCACCATGAAGTGATGATCGATCAGCAGGAACTGCGTGAACGACTACCCCACGTGGCCCCGCATTGTGTCGGTGGCGTGGTGTCAGAGACGGACGGCTATGCCATTCCCTATCAATCCACACTGGCGTTTCGCCGTGCTGCTGAACGTTTAGGCGCACAGTTTATTGAAGGGGTTACCGCTCAGCAGATCCGCAAAGTCGGTCAGTACTGGCTGGTAGAAACCGATAAAGGCCGCTATGAAGCGGAACATCTGGTGAACTGCTCCGGCGCATGGGCTGACAAGGTGGCCGTTAAAATCGGCGACAACGTACCTCTGACCCACAGTGCACCGATGCTGATGATCACCACCCGCATGCCGCATTTTGCCACCCCGGTAGTGGGTGCGGTCAGCCGCCCGTTGTCCTTTAAACAGTTTGAAAACGGCACCGTCCTGATCGGCGGTGGCGCGAAAGGCTTTGCCGACCGGGACAACAACCGGACCCGCCTCGACTACGCCAAAATGGCCGTGGGTGCACGGAATGTGGTGGAGTTTTTCCCGATCATGAAAACCGCTTCGGTTAACCGGATGTGGGCCGGATTGGAAGCCTATATGCCGGATAACCTGCCCGTGATTGGCAAAAGTGTAAACGCCGACAACGCCTATCACGCCTTTGGTTTTTCAGCCCACGGTTTCCAGATGGGACCGATTGTCGGTCAGGTGATGGCCGAGCTGATTATCGACGGAAGATCCCGCTTTGATCTGAACAAACTGCGCATCGACCGCTTCGAGCGCAAGGTGCTGTAACCCCTCATAAGAGACTTTTGAACACCCTCATTGATATCCGGAGAGACAGAGAAATGAGCATCGAGCGTATTGGTTCTAACGACCGCATGAGCAAAATTGTTAAACACAACGGCACCGTATACCTGTGTGGTCAGACCGCGAGCGATCCTGAATGGGATACGGCGGAACAGACGCAGCGCTGCCTGGATAAAATTGATGCCCTGCTGGCTGAAGCGGGCAGCGAGCGTAACAAACTCCTGTCGATCACCATCTACGTACGTGACATGAAAGATTTTGCGGCAATGAATGCGGTGTATGACGCGTGGGTCGCTGACTGTGAAAAACCGGCACGTGCCTGTGTTGAAGCGCG
>NZ_JBFGYC010000538.1:0-2769 GCF_041587635.1 Pontibacterium sp.
AATCGCTTCCATCACCGTATTGTAATCAGCATATCCGCTCAGAATGATGCGTATTGTTTCCGGCCAACGTGCTTCGAGACGCCCCAATAACTCTGTACCTCGCATACAGGGCATTTGGTAATCGGATATCACAACGGCCGCCGGCGAAACCTCCATTAAACGAAATGCCTCGGAGCTACAGTGAGCGCCGACCACATCGTAGCCTCGATTCCGCAGGGTGCGGCTTAGCGCAGCGACAATGGCCGGCTCGTCATCAACCAATAATACGCGTTTATTCATCCCTTCTACTGCTCCATTCCTTACTGACGCACTGAACCGATAACGGTGGGTTTAGCATACAGTGTAGTTCGAAACAGACGCGAGGATAGAGGAGTAAAAAAGTGATTGAGAGGGGGATAAAGAGGTTGGCCTGAGTACGGTTCAAGAATATCCCCGTACACAGGCCAAATTCAGACTAGCGAACGCAGTACAACCAAAACGCTACCAGTGCGGCGAGAAAGATCGTTTCAGAGACCAGCAATATGATCGGCTGCCAGCCCATCGTCGCAAGCTCTTTGAAGGATGCCTTCATACCCAACCCCACCATGGCGATAATCAGACACCAGCGGGACAGTTCAGTCATTCCAGTGGTCACTACCTCAGGGATCGGCAATGTACTGTTCAGCGTTACAATCACGATAAAAGCGATCAAAAACCCCGGCAGCGGCAGCGATGATTTACCAGACTCCCCACTATCGGATTTTTTCCGGGCCACCAGCAGAGAGATAACAACGACTACCGGCACCAGTGCCGCTACTCGTAACAGCTTGGTAAACGTTGCAACGTCACCAATGTCGTCAGACATCATATACCCAGCACCCACGACCTGTGCCACATCATGGATGGTCGCACCAAGGAAAATCCCACTTTCCGCAGGATTCAGATCCAAGCCTGTCACCACCAATGGGTAGGCAATCATTGCTACGGTACTCAGGGCAGTCACCCCGATAACCGTAAAGATCAGATTCTTTTCGGACTCTTTGTTCTGGGGCAATACCGCAGATACCGCCAAGGCCGCAGAAGCACCGCAGATACCTACAGCGGCACCGGACAAGATACTCTGGTTTTTACTCATACCCAGCCAGCGGCCGCAGATCACACCAAAGATAATCGTCGCAGGAACACCGACCACCACGATTGCGATGGGCGTAACACCTAAGCCCAGCAACTGCTCAAAGGTAATACGTGCGCCCAGTAGTGCGATACCAAAACGCAGGACCGATTTAGCGGCAAACTGAATACCTGCTGCACAACGCCCCTCTTCGGACAGATAGTTCAGAGACATACCCATCAACAGTGCATAGAGGATCGTCGGACCGCCGTAGTGTTCGGATACGAACTTTGCGGCCATCCCCACCACAAAACACAGCATCAGCCCCGGCATAATGGTAGACAACCATTCCCGTGAGGCTATTCTATCGAAAAAGGTACCTTGCTGCGGTGTTGCCATTAGGTGCTCCGGATTGATTCGTTTCTGCTGGGTTCCCACAGGGTGCAACGCAGCAAGAAGCGGATAAAAGTATACGTGAATCAATCGAGTATATGGTTATGCCAGAGAATAGATTAGGCACAGGTTTACTAAACCTTTAGTACCAGCCACTTAGGGAATAAACCTAAGTGGCTGTGAGAGAGGTATCGCCGGGATTGGAGGTACTGAAGCCTGATCAGACGATAAAGCGTCCGATCAGCTCTTTCTGCTGCTGAGAGATCTGTAACAGATCGTCACTGTGAGTGGAGACTTTTTCTGCGCCGTCAGCGGTTTCGCTGGCCGCCGCATTGATCTGCTCCAACGTGCGCGCCATCTCCTCGACCGCCTCGTTTTGCTGACCGGTAGCTTCCGTAATCTGCGTGCTCATACTGCGAATATTGCCGATCGCATCCTTCATCTCCAGCAATGCTTGCTGGGAGCTGTGAGCGTAATTGACACAGGATTCGCTCTGACCCACGCTTTGCTGCATCACCGCGACAACCTTGCCGATGCTGCTCTGCATGTTCTCCACCATCTCCTGAATTTCCTGTGTGGAGTTCTGAGTCCGGCGGGCCAGCTCTCGAACCTCATCCGCCACAACCGCAAAGCCTCTACCCTGCTCTCCGGCACGCGCAGCTTCAATCGCCGCGTTGAGTGCCAGCAAGTTGGTTTGCTGAGCAATATCGCCGATGGTGTCCAGAATGGTTCCGATCTGATTGCTGTACTGGCTCAGCTGATCACTCAGATTAACGGCCTGTGAGATATCCTGTGCCTGCTGCTGAATGCTACTAACGGTATGCTGTACGTGCTGATCTGCATCCACACTGAGCTGTTCGCAGTTGTGCACGGCATCCAGTGTCGTGCGGGCAAACTGGCTCACCTCCTGCACCATCAACTCCATCTCTTCAGAGGCTGAAGCGGTAATCATAAGCTGCTCACTCTGCTGACCCATTGCACGATGGGTCTGACGACTGGTCACCGCATTGCTCTCGGCGACCGTGCTCAGCTGTTCAGAGCCGTTGGTAATCTCTTGCAAGATATCATGCAGGTTGGCGACGACCTCGTTCAACGCCCGGCCCAGATCACCAAATTCATCTTTACGGGTAGAATCGAACGTCGTGCGCATATCGCCCCCTGCCAGCAACCGAAGACTTTTTACAGTCGCCAACAACGGCTGATGAATGCTGCGTACCGTCAGCATAGCAATGAGCACAGCCAATACGAGATTACCGACCAACAACCCCACAATCAGCGTCTGAGTG
>NZ_JBFGYC010000539.1:0-2763 GCF_041587635.1 Pontibacterium sp.
GTTATAGGGCGAAGCTCAAACACCTTAACTCAGGTTACCGGTGATCCAGATACGAGCAAGCATAACGTAGCCCTAGTCGTGGCCGGTAATAAAGTGGATATCACCGACAGGATTTCGGGAGGCAAAATTGGAGGTCTCTTAGAATATAGAGATCAAGTTTTGGATCCTGCGATCAATGAGCTTGGGCGAATCGCTTTGGCCTTGGCTGATACCATGAATAGCCAGCACCAAAAAGGGATGGATCTGGACGGGAACCTGGGTGGGTTGCTATTCAATGATATCAACGATAGCGCAGCCATCACCAGTCGCTTGTCTGCTAACAGTCAAAATACATCGATTGTCAGTTCTGCGTTTGTTCAAATTGACGATGTCTCGCTGCTAAAGGCGAGTGATTATGAAATTTCGTTCGGGTCAGCAAATACTTTAACGGTTGAGCGCTTGAGTGACGGTAAGACATTTAGCTTGTCCGGTATGCAAGAAGTTGGCACGCCAGCTGAATTGTCAGGGATGGACAATGCTTACTATGCTGATTTCAGCCAGGGTGTGGTGAATGTGGCGTTAGATGGAATGGAAATTAGCATCGATGTGAAAGGTCGGTTTGTGACTGGCGATCGGTTCCTTGTGCAGCCAACACGTTTGGCCGGAGCCGAATTTGATACGGTATTGACTGATGGGCGCCAATTAGCGCTTGCCTCGCCTGTTCGAATCACCGAGTCTGCCGATAATGTTGGTACAGGTGTTGCCGAAGTCAATATTACAGATGTCTCTGCAAATACATTCCAGCGGCAAGAACGTGCAATGTCGCCGCCGGTAGAAATCGTGTTCAGTGGTAAAGAGCCAACAACATTTACGGTTTATGATATAAGCGTCCCAGATCTTCCGGTTGTGTTTGAGGCAGATGATACCGGGCCGATGGTGGATCAAACCTTTGTTGCAGGTGAACCCATTGAATTGGATGGTTACGAAATTATCATTCGGAACCAGCCCGTGGCGGGCGATCGTTTCTCATTCAGCTATAACACTGATGGGGTATCCGACAACCGAAATGCTCTGCATATGTCCAACCTGCAACTAGATGACACAATCGAGGGGGGCTCATATCAGGATATTTATGGTCGCCTTATCGAGAGAGTGGGTACTGAAACCAGTGTATCGGTGATTAACAGGGATGCATCTCAAGCAGTATTAACCTCCTCACAAGAGAGTAAAGCCGCATTGGTCGGCGTGAATTTGGATGAAGAGGCTGCAAAATTGATCCAGTTTCAGCAAGCTTATCAAGCATCTGCACAGTTGATCCGCGCGTCACAAACGTTGTTTGACTCGCTGTTGAACGCAATTTAAAGGGGTTATCTCCATGCGTATTTCCACCCGACAGGCATTCTTGAGTTCTGTATCTAATATGCAGAATTCCCAGTCACGTTTAGCCGACCTGCAAAATCAGATTTCTACAGGTAAAAAGTTAAATAAGCCTTCAGATGATCCTGTGGCCGCGGCGCAGGTTGTTAAATTGAATCGCGAGCTTGCGCAGACTGAGAAGTATCAGGACAACATCGATGTTTCTCAGCGGCGTTTGGAGCTGGAAGAGACGGTACTTGAAAGCCTTAATGACGCGGCAATTCGTATACGAGAGCTGACGACACAGGCCGGTAACGGCACCTTAAGTGATGCGGACCGCAAGGGGATAGCCACAGAGATTCGTGGGCTGGTGTCATACAGTGCAGGCTTGATGAATACTCAAGATGCTCAGGGGGAATATCTGTTTGCGGGTAGTAAAGGCTTTGATCGCCCCTATCAGCAGGATGGTGAGGGGAATTATCGCTATGAGGGAGATGATGGGCAACGCTTAATTCAGGTAGCCCCGGAGCTGTTTGTGCCGTCCGGTGATTCTGGCCAATATTTATTTGAAGCGGCCAGTGATACGGTCGAACTAAATTTCCTGCCCGCGACACCGTCCTACATCAGTGGGCTAGAGATTGTGGATGAAGATGTTTATACCGACTTCTCCCGTGGGAAAGGGGATCTTCAGATTGAAGTGGTTTTAGACCCTGATAGCCCTACGCCGAGCTATCAGTACCAAATTAAGGATAGCGGCGGCACGTTAGTTGAGGGGCCTCATGCATTACTGGATATTGCCAATGGTGAGACCGTTGAAGTTCAAGGTTTGAAATTCACTGTAAATCAGCCTGCTGAATCCGCTTTTGTTCTGGAACCTGAAGTGTCTGGTGTCAAGGGCGTCTCCGTTGTGCAGCCCAATGTAGCCAATGCTCTGCAGACGTCAGTCGGCGATATCACTATTACTTTTGACAATACTGGTGCCGTAAATCAATACAGTCTGACCGATAGTGAAGGGAACCCCATCGCTATTGATGGTTCGTCTGGGCCCTTTGATTATGAGTCAGGTCAAGACCTCATAGTGGGGGGGTATCGCCTTGAATTGGGTTCTCCAAATACTGATGATTCATTCACTTTTGGTGTGCCGCTGTCTCCGATATCACCTGTCACTAAGGTTCAGGTAACCGAAATCAATGAATATGCCGCTGCTGCCAATGCAAATGCTCAATTGGAGATACAGTTTACCAGTGAAAGTACCTACGACTTAGTGTATGCGACGGGTACAGTGAGTGGTTTAAGCTTTGATACGTCGGATACCTTGATCCTCGCGGCCCCTTTGGGCAACAGCTTGGGGGTTACTATGACCGTAGATAACCCCAAAGCAGGCGATGTGGTCACGCTGGATCTCTCGGGTGGGGTAAATACCGAAAC
>NZ_JBFGYC010000540.1:0-2758 GCF_041587635.1 Pontibacterium sp.
CATTTCTGGGCGTACACCTGACCCGCATGATCGATGGAACGGTCACCGTAGGTCCCAATGCTGTGCTGGCGTTCAAGCGCGAAGGTTATAAGCGAACATCGCTCAGTCTGAAAGATACCGCTGAGATGCTGCAGTATCCGGGTCTGCTGAGGCTGCTGCGTAAACACTTTCGTACCAGTCTGACTGAGCTAAAAAACTCATTGAGCAAAACGGGATATCTGAAGTTAGTGCAGAAGTACTGCCCTTCATTACAGCTTGATGATCTGCAGCCTTATCCGGCAGGGATTCGTGCACAGGCGGTCGCGTTGGATGGCAGCCTTGTGGATGATTTTCTGTTCGTGAACACCCAGCGTTCGCTGGTGGTGTGCAATGCGCCGTCGCCAGCGGCGACATCTGCGATCCCGATTGGGGCACATATCATTGAGAAATTGTCACGTCAGGTGGATGACGTGTATTGAGAAGGGTTGTCAGCGGGAGTCTTGGATCAAAAGACGAGAACTAGATTGGGTTCTCTATTGGAGAGTGCGTAATCGAATTGTTGTACGACAGCCCTAAAAGCAGTGGTCAGCTGTGAGAAGTCGAATGATACCTCTCATCGGAGATGCAAAGGCGAGTAGCTTGAACATTGAGTTTCTGTTGGACCGCTTCCGTTATTGAGATGTGTAATTGTCGCAACTAAGACCGCCGTATTGCTTCCCCTATTGAGCTATTCCATAGTCCTGCCTGTTATCGGTCCTATAAGAAATATTGATTTATATCAATTTTATTTTCCGCTCAGCTTTCATCAACAAGCCAGCACCATCTACGCTTTATAGACAAAACTATAAGAGTGGATCAGGCAGATGAATGCAGATGCTGAAACTCGTACCTTAATCGTTTTAGACGATGAACCGATGATGATTGCCAGTCTGAGGCGTAGGTTAAAAGCTGAAGGCTATGATCAATATATTGTAAAAGGATTTACCCGAGCCAGGGATGCGCTTTGCGAGTTAGAAAAAGGCGAGTGCTTCGTGTTCATATCAGATTTGATGATGCCTGATATTACCGGAGATAAGGTGGTGGAATACATTCAGGAAAAGTATCCCGCTCAGCGCTGTATCGTGATCACCGCTTATGCGGAACGGGGTATGATCAGTCGAATCGTTAATCTTGGTAATACGGTGGATGTGTTGGCTAAACCACTTATTATAGAACGGTTGGTAAGTACGCTTGATCGGCTGGCCAATCAAAGCACCACGACATCAGTATAAGAGGTATCGGAAATTACTTTCCTGAAAGCACTGGGCTGTGCCAAAGGCAAAACCCAGCTTCTACTTCATATGCGTGCGCAGGTTTAGCGCTTTTTCTTAGCTTTGCTTTTCGCTGGCTTTTTGGTCGCAGCGGTCTTTTTCTTCTTCGGCTTACTTTTCTTTACCTCTTTGGGCATGGCGCGCTTTGGCTCCAGACCCGGGCAGGTTTCCTGACTGATTTTTTCACCGATATAACGTTCGATACGGTTCAGGTTGAGCCAGTCATTGCTATCCACCAGTGACCATGCAAAGCCCTGAGAGCCATCGCGGCCACTACGGCCAGCACGGTGCAGATAGATATCACCACGGCGAGGCAGGTGCAGGTTCACTACATGGGTGATATCCAGCAGGTCCAGACCACGCGCGGCTACATCGGTTGCGACCATGACTTTCAGGCGACCACGACGCATGCGTTTCAGGCGGGTGGTGCGCTCGCCTTGTGGCAGCTCGCCGTGCAGGCCATCACACATAATGCCAAGGCTGCGAATATAGGTCACCCAAGTATCGACCTGACGTCGAGAAGCCACAAAAACAATGGCCTGTTTAATATCTTTACGGGTAATCAGCGCTTTCAGTACGGCCTGTTTATGGTCGTCGTTATCGGTCAGATACACGCTCTGTCTGATATGGCTTGCGACCCCGCGTGGTGATGCCAGTGTCAGCGAGCGGGATTCCTTATTGAGCAGGTCCTGCGCGAGTGCTTCAACCTGTCCTCCTTCAAGGGTCGCGGAGAACATGAGAGTCTGGCGGGAGATGGGGGTGAGTCCGGCAATTCTGCGGATGTCACCAATAAAACCCATATCCAGCATACGGTCAGCTTCGTCGATGATCAGCATTTGGGTGACAGAGAGATCCAGCCAGCCTTTATCATCCATCTCCAGTAAGCGACCCGGTGTCGCAACCAAAATATCTAAGCCTTCACTCAGTGCTTTTTCTTGCATGCCGTAAGGCACGCCACCAACGATCAGGCTGGCCCGCAGATCGGTCAATGCAATCTGTTTTTCGACGACGTGCAGCGTCTGGAGCGCCAGTTCACGGGTTGGACTAAGGATAACAACACGTGGCGCGTCCAGCGGTCGGTCCTGCTGGTCCAGCAGATGCTGAATGGCAGGCAATACGAACGCCAGCGTTTTACCGGAGCCCGTGGCGGCACAGGCCAACAGATCAACCCCTTCCATGATGGCCGGTACGGCCTGCTTCTGGATATCGGTGGCGTCAGTGAAGCCGTTCTCAGCAAGCGTCTGAAGCAGCTCTAGATCAAGTTGGAGGTCGAGAAATGACATGGTATGAAATTGTTACCTGTGCGCAGTGAATCCGATGACAGAAAGTCTGTCGTAATGGCTGAGATTATACCGGCTGTAGCTCGTCTGCATACCATTGTGTTAAATGATTCAGTAACTGATCACGTTGATTTAACAATGATGGGACCTGATTTTGCGCTTCAGAGAACATGTTCTGACTCGCCAGGA
>NZ_JBFGYC010000541.1:0-2750 GCF_041587635.1 Pontibacterium sp.
ACAAACGGTTACAAGCACCGAAAGTTGGAGAATAATCTAGTGATCTGAGAATATAAGAAGCAAAAACCGGCCAGTAATGCGTAGTAGAAAGTTAAGATAGAGTATCTAACGAATTCGGTATATGAGGGATAGAGCTGAAGCCTCTTACGTCAATGCAGACAAAGAGGCAGGAAGGCACTAAGCGATACAAAAACAAATACACAAGATCATTTTATGACTGACAAACCAGAATCAAGTCGGCTTATCCACCCCCGATCCAACCACGTAAACAGCGTATTAACCATGTGCTCAGATGGATCAGAGTGACTAATCTCCAATAGCAACTCCGCCACCTCTTCCAGATTGCTACCCGATAAAAAGGCCTGATACATCGTGAACTCAAAATTATCCACGCTGGCAAACTCGGTCAGGCGCTCGCGATTGCGCCACAGCAACCAGGTCTCGTCCTGTTGCAACGGATCAGGCGGTGTCCGTTCCGCTTTGATGTGCTGCCAGATATCCACCACATTGTAGTTCGTGGTAAACACCTGAAGACTCGGATGGAAGACCAGCTTCAAGGTTGGCCACTTGTCAGGGGCCAGATCGACCAGCTGCTGACGCTCGGCGCACTCGGTATCCGGTGCATCAAAGGCATTGAGCAGTTCTCGCTCAAAGCGCGCCAGCTCAGCGATATGAGGATAGACTTTTAGTGTTTCATCTTCGGTTAGAAACTGTGGCAACCGGTCCGCGAAATAGCGCAGTGATTTGAAATGTGACGGGTAGGCGTTGATGTAATCACGCACCATGTTGTTAAACAGATCATCACCCAGATAGATGCCCAGAATGGGATGATCAGTATCGATAACCTCCCAAAAACGGACCTGATAGGCGTTGCGATAGATATTCAAGCGGGTATCAACGGTGATCGCTCCATGATCGCGGATATGCTCTGCAATCTCAGAATTCTGCCCCATCATAAAGGCCAGTAGCTGCTGCTGTCGTTCGTGCAAACTCATACGGCCTCCTTGTAACGTGGTGTCAGCTGATCTTCGGTCAGGGTATCGGCTGCAATACGACGAGCAATATCCAGCTCAGCCATCAGGGCCTCCAGCGACGGGATGTTATCGTCGCGTTCGATCATCGTACTTACCGGGCCAAAGTGCATCAGCGCCTCCTTGTAGAGCTTCCAGACCGGATCAGGAATATCATGATCGTGGGTATCGATCACGTAATCACCATAATCGGTATGTCCGGCCAGATGAAACTGGCGCACCCGCTCTGCGTTGGTGCCTTTGATGTAATCCAACGGATCAAAATCGTGATTACGGGCGCTAACGTAGATGTTGTTTACGTCGAACAGGATGTGGCAATCGGCCCGATCCGTTACTTCGCGCAAAAATTCCCATTCAGTCATGCCTGATTCGGCATAGCTGATGTAACTGGAGACGTTCTCAATCAGCATCCGACGCCCCATGTAATCCTGAATACGCTGAATGCGTTCAACACAGTGGCTGATCGCCTCTTCCGTATACGGCATGGGCAGCAGGTCATGAGCGTTCACACCGTCCAGCCCTGTCCAGCACAGATGATCAGAGAACCATTCGGGTTGCAGCTCATCGTGCAGTTGTTTCAGCCGTTTGAGGTAATCCATATCCAGTGGATCGGTTGATCCCAGCGACATAGACACACCGTGCATCACCATCGGATAGTGCTCACGGATGCTGTGAAGGTAGTATTTCGGCTTGCCGCCATCAACCATGAAGTTCTCTGAGATCACTTCAAACCAATCAAGATCCGGCTTTTGTTCAAGCACATCATGAAAATGATCGGTCCGCAGACCCAGTCCAAATCCCAGAAAATGTTGCGACATATAAGAAACCCTTCAATAACTGTTTATCCGCGCCTTACCCACTGCAACTATGTAGTTATAGTTCAGTTAAATCAGTAAGTGCACGTAACTTCGAACAATGCTTCCCTGCGATCCGGCACAGAGTTCGGTATTCAATAGATGCAGATATCCAACAGGGGTGAATCCATCAGATATCCGCATCAACCTGAGTAATTCAGGTCATCGACGAAATCTTATGATTTGCCGCCGATATCGCCACAGGCTTTAGCGCCCATTTTGACAAAACCAGTACCTTTACAAGATGCCTGGCCTGCACAAGAGTTGTCAGCACCTGAACAATCGTTATGGCCTTTACACACGTTCACACCAGTACACTGAACCAGCTCAGCTTTAGAAACTTCACCACGCCAGTCATCCTGAATTTTACCACCGACATCACCGCACGCCTTGGAAGGCATCACGACAAAGCCTGAACCTTTACAGGAAGCCTGACCGGCACAAGCGTTGCTCGCACCGCCACAGTCATTGTGACCTTTACAGACGTTTACACCGGCACAATGCACCAGATCCGTCGTATTGGCCGCAGCCGCTGTTGTGTTGGTATTGGCTGTAGCCGAACAACCGGCAATAGCAGCTGCTGCAAACGCAACGGCCAGTCCGCTCATTACATTTTTAGTATTTTTATTCATCTAGTTTCTCCCTAGGGTTTTGAGTATTCACTCAAGGCGGAGCGCAATAATTGAATGCACGTTCGTGCAGGGGCAAGGTAGCCGCTTTACCTGAAACTAAGCTGAAAGAAATTCTTCTAAAGCACGCGGTGCATTACAACGAATCAATACATACCCCTAGGACAGCATGGATCAGATGATCAAAATTCACCCAGCTTTGGATGAAAAAATATCAGTTATTGGGGTAAATCGCG
>NZ_JBFGYC010000542.1:0-2750 GCF_041587635.1 Pontibacterium sp.
CCCTCCATACGCGGCCCCAGCATGCCGCGAATAGTCGATTTCGCACCGTCTGCGGCAACTAGCCAGTCACTGTGTAACTGATACTCACCTTCCGGCGTATCCAGTGTCAGCTGCACGCCAGAAGGTTGATTATCAATCCCAATGACCTTAGTCCCCCAGCGCAGATCCACCAAAGGTTCGGCCAGTACCTGATCAACCAGATACTCCTCCAGATATTGCTGTTGCAGGTTGTTCATCGGCTGGAAGCGATCATCTTCATCGTAAGGCGCTTCCATACGGAACACCCGCTCCCCCCGATAGAACGAGTTACCACAACGCCACGGCAGGACTTTCTCCAACATCCGGTCCGTCACCCCAACCTGCTGCAATATCTCCATCGAACGGCGGGTAAATACAATGGCGCGGCTGCCCTGTGATACCTGAACATCGGCTTCAATCAATACAGACGGGATACCATAACGGGCAAGGTCCAACGCCGTGACCAGCCCTACCGGACCGGCACCTATAATCACCACCTTATGCTGGAGGGTGTCACCGCTCAGCTCCGGCGGGCGACGAAATGGATAGATCTGATAATCGTAATACAGTGATGCTCGTGGCGAGCTATCGGGGAAATGCATGAGCAGGACTCCTCACATGGGCAGATCAAAACCGCCCGTCGTTGATGCAGTTGTTATTGTCCTATTCAGCCTATGCCTCTGAGCGAAAGCGTTTATCCCCCTAAAAATGTGACAAAAAATTAGCTAGGCTAAGAGATACTGATTCCATCGTTGATACCCGCATATCACGGACAGCGGATAACACATAATCGATAACGGATAACCCTATGACGGCTGACACGCTCTTCGACCAGATCAACCTGCCCATGGCCGCGACCATCGAAGCGATCGGCTACGAACGCTTTTATCCGCGTTTCTTCAGCTTAATGAGTAAGATCGCCCGCATTGATCAGTACATGGTGTTTGAGTTCTGCGATAGCTGGGACAGCCCCCGCTGCCGACTCGCCCACAATATCCAGCGTCCGGAACTGGGCTTACAGCTCGCCTCGCTCTACATGGAAGGCAATTATCTCAACGACCCGTTGCTGGCCAAGCTTGCCGCCGAAGCCGCTGAGCACCCTACCCAACCGGCCTGTGAACTGCTGCTGCGCAAAACCCTCTCCCCCGTGTATCGACGCCGTTTTTATAACGTGCCGGATATTCAGGAAAAGTTCGCCATCGCCGCCAATGACGAGGAAAGCGGACGTCTCTACTACATCAACTTCTACCGCTCCGCTGAAGCCGGTTTTAATGCGCAGGAGATCACGTTTCTGGAACAGAGCAGTGCATTGATCAGCTCGCTGCTACTGCGTCATTTTCGGGAGGAACGTCAGGGACGTGGGGTACAAAACACCTACTGGCGGCGGGCCTCTCAGAACGCGAGGCGCAGATTTGTGAACTGATTGTGGCGGGTCATACGGCAAAAACTATCGCCCGCAAACTCAATCTCGCTGAATCAAGTATCGTGACGTACAGGAAACGGGCGTATCAGAAGCTAGGGGTGCATCGTAAGCCGGATCTGTTGGAGGTCTTTCAAGGGTGAGAAAGCAGGGGTAAGAAAAATCCATGTAAACACTCTCTACCCCCATTTATGATTACTTAAAGATACTGAGCAATAACTCCAACGTGCCCGGCTTCGCTTTTTTATGGTATTCCTTGCGCAGCTCGTCAACGCTACTGAGTTTCTGTTGAAGCTCAGCTAGATTATCTTCAGTGGCCAGCGGAATCTCAGCGATGAAACGCTCTACTTTGCCCAAACCTTCCAGTGATATCACTTTGCGATCCGGCGAAAAGTCATAGGTTTGTGCGCTGCTGAGGTGCGTTTTGAATGCATCAATATGTTGATTAAAGCTCTCAGCTGAACGGCTCTCCATCGCTTCTTTATACTGCAGCCGCATCTGCTTCATGGTTTGCTTCAAATTAAGGCTTTCACCTGCGCTGGCATAGCCACCCGAGGTTAACAGCACGGTGAGCAGCAAAGAGCTAAGTACTGATTTTTTAGCTGAGTGTTTCATATACAGAGTCGGCCTACATTGTGATCAGGGAACTATCCTAGCGGGGGAATATATCAGATCGCTGTAGGAGTCGCATCGTAGCAATCAAGTAACAAGAGCGACACGCTCTCCGGTATAGGCCTCAAACGGCGTTACCCCTTCGAGAACCACTCTGGGTGTCGCATTCAATATCTTCTACCAACGGCCCGCCGTATCAGGATGATACGGAAAGCAGTTTTCCAATTTTCTGAAAGCTCATCCCCTCAACGCGGAGGCGAATGGCTTGTTATCGGAGTAACTCCTGTTATGCGGTGCTGAGCTGGTGTGCGTCTGGCTTCATCGGAGATCAGATCGGCCCAAGCATTCCCAAAATAGCACAAAAGCCCAAGCCATAACTATTTTATATGGTTAAGCATAGTTATTATGTATTTTTTTTTATACAAAATCATGATTACAGTGATTTTAAACGCTTCCCATCTGGCTTGATGCGGCCCTGTTGGTTGAGTCACCATCCGTTGTAGACAGCATCAAATAATAACAATCTGGCTTTTTAGAGGAATAGATAATGAGCGTCATTCTTAAAGAAAAAATTGAAGGTCCATCAGCATGGAAAGGAAAGGATATCAAGGATGACGGTTCATGGATTTATCATTGGTCTGATGAGTCCATTGGCGTTCTCGAAAAGGCCTTAGAAAATGTCAAACAAAAAGGGCTACAA
>NZ_JBFGYC010000543.1:0-2736 GCF_041587635.1 Pontibacterium sp.
CCCATGGCTGATCTCAGTTCTTCACTGTATGAAGGCATTGTGATGCATCATCGGTTCAGACCCAAAAAACATCGGTTCATTTACCGTGTATTTTCACTCTGCCTCAATCTGGACGAACTGGAGAGCCTCAATCAACAGCATCGATTTTTCTCGCTGAATCGATTTAACCTCTTTTCATTCCACGAAAGAGATCACGGTCGTGGCGCAGGGAAATTACGCGATCAGATCACAGAGATACTGGCGGAACGCGGCTATGGCTCCGCAACGGCGCACATCCGACTGCTCTGCTACCCACGCATATTGGGCTACACGTTCAATCCGCTCAGTGTTTACTTCTGTTACAACAGTGATGCCAAGCTGGAAGTTATCCTTTACGAAGTCAGCAATACGTTCGGGCAACGACACACCTATCTGCTCACAGCAGAACAGGACAAAACCGGTCACGTGCGCCAACAATGCGATAAGCAGATGTACGTCAGTCCTTTTATGCCTATGAACACCGGATACAGCTTCCGCATCTTGCCTCCGGCACAACAGGTTGCTGTCAATATTCGCCAAACCGAACGGGATTCAGGCACAGCCGTATTACATGCGACATTCAGCGGAAAACACACATCCTTGACCGATTCCGGCCTTCTGAAGGCATTTATCAAATATCCATTGATGACACTGAAGGTGATGACAGCGATCCACTGGGAAGCCCTTCGCCTGTGGCGCAAGAACGTCAAAATCCAGCCCCGTACGCCGGGCGACAACTACAGCATCAGCTGGCAGGACAAACACGGAGTTATCCATCATGAAAGCCATTAACTGTTCAAGTACTTCCTCCGTAAAACCAAATGAGCCTAGCGTGTTGGAACGTCAGCTGATCAGTTTCTTACACCAGCGACTCGACAAGACTTGTGGCTCCCTCCAACTGACGTTACCCAGCGGGCTTCAATGCCGCTTCGGTCATAACCAACCCACTGCCACTGTGATACTCCATAGTTACCGCCCGCTTGCACGACTGCTGTTTGGTGGCGCTAACGGTTGGTCCGAAGGGTATCTGGCGGGAGAATGGGACAGTCCTGATCTAACCGCCCTTGTGCATTGGGCGCTGAGCTACGAAGAAGCACTGTCATCCATGTCCAAGGCACGCTTCTTTACCGGTGTACTGCACAATCTTTACCACTGGCAGCGGGACAACAGCAAACAAGGCAGTAAGCGTAATATTTCAGCACACTATGATCTGGGAAATGACTTTTACAAGGAGTGGCTTGATCCGGGGATGACATACTCTGCCGCCCTTTTCGATCAACCCTCTCAGCCACTTGAAGATGCACAACGCAACAAATACGCCCGTATTCTGGAAATGCTAAACGCCAATCCAGATGATCATATCGCAGAGATTGGTTGCGGCTGGGGCGGTTTTGCTGAACAGGCTGCTATTGAGCACGACCTTAATGTGCACGGCGTTACGCTGTCTCAGGAACAATTAGCCTGGGCGAAACAACGTATTACCAACGCAGGGCTGCAGAATAAGGTTAATTTAAGTCTCACGGATTACCGCGACATGAACCATCAATACGACGGTATCGTCTCGATCGAAATGTTTGAAGCTGTTGGCGAAGCCCACTGGGACACTTATTTCCAAACGTTGAAACGCATCCTGAAACCCGGCGGCAACGTCGTTCTGCAAGTGATCACGATTGATGACGAACGCTTCCAAACGTACCGCAAACAAGCAGACTTCATCCAACGTTATGTCTTCCCCGGGGGAATGTTGCCTAGTATTGAAGTACTGCAAGACAAGTTTGAGTTACACGGTTTCGAGTTAGAACAGAAGCTGCTTTTCGGACCGGACTACGCCCACACCTTACGCCACTGGCGAGATGCATTTGAAGCACGCTGGAACATGATTAAACCGCAAGGGTTCGATGACCGTTTCTACCGTTTATGGCGCTATTATCTGGCGTACTGTGAAGGCGGTTTTGATCAGGGCAGTATCAACGTCGGCTTGTATCAGCTGAAACTTGCAGATGTGAAGTGATAGATCCCATCAATTGACCCCATCAATCGACAAAGGGCTGAGACGTGGAATGCGATAATCAGCCTCAACGCTTCAGAGCGTTCACAGCACGCTGCATACTAAAGTTCGTTAACACACAGTCCCTTCGCTCAACCCGATTGGACCCCAGAATCTCAAAACCCAATGCATCAAATAGGGGTTTTGCTGCTTTACTGGCCTCCACATATAACCGCTCATACCCTCTCTGGTCTGCAATATCACACAGATACAGCAACAGTGACTGACCAATACCCCGCCGCTGATAATCTTTATGAACGTACAGGCAGTCGATATGCCCACCATCGTCTAACTCGATGAATCCGACAATCTGACCGGCGATAACCGCAACAAACGGTTTTTTGAGCGCAAGGCGTGCTTGCCAGTGTTCATAGTCTGGCGGTGTGGGGGACCAGGCTTCCAGCTCTTGATCAGTATAAAGCCGTCGATCAATCGCATGGATCGATTCATGAAACAGGGTCGTAATGTCACACGCATCCGCTTCTTTATAGTGTCTAATCTGCATACGTATTCTTACTGCTGGCGGGAAGTGAAGACCAGTGAATCGACGGAGTTACGAGGAAAATATCACACCTGACAGGCAGCTTTGCGCTGTAGCCATCTGAATAACGTACCCAAGCCGGGGATATGGCGATACAAGGCCGCACTGTCCCAGTAGTCTTCATGCACCC
>NZ_JBFGYC010000544.1:0-2726 GCF_041587635.1 Pontibacterium sp.
ACAACCGCACCCATAGAGCCGCCCATGAACTGGAACTCAAAGGCCACAGCCACAACCGGCTGACCGTTGAGCTCACCACGCATAGCAACAAGCGCGTCTTTCTCTTCAGTATTTTTCTGAGCCGCCGTCAGACGATCTTTATACTTTTTGGAGTCTTTAAACTTGAGGCGATCCACTGGCTCAACTTCGGCCGCGATTTCAGTACGATTCTGCTCATCCAGGAATACTTCCAAACGCTTACGTGCGCCGAGACGCATGTGGTGATCGCACTTTGGACATACGCTCAGGTTTTTTTCCAGCTCAGGACGATACAGCGGCGCATCACACTTAGGACACTTCTTCCACAAACCTTCCGGGATGTTAGAACGCTTAGTTTCGCTGCGCACCAGAGAGGGAACGATTTTTTCCAGCCAGTTACTCATGTATGTATTTCCAAATCTTTACTAAAGCGTCAGTTCAATCACGCATCCATCGCGGTACGCAGTTCCGCTACGATAGCAGAAACCTGAGCAGGGATATCTTCCTGCTGCTCGACCAACGAGGCAATTTTATTTACCAGTACACTGCCGACGATAACACCGTCTGCAACTTCAGATACTGCCTTTGCAGACTCAGCATCTTTAATTCCGAAGCCAACACCCACAGGCAGGTTTGTATACTTACGTACCACGTCCAGCTTATCGGCTACAGCCTGCACATCCAGAGATGCGGAGCCCGTCACACCTTTTACAGAGACATAGTATAAGTAGCCACTGCCCGCATTACAGACCTGCTCGATACGGCTTTCTTCTGTTGTCGGCGCCAACAGATAAATCGTATCCAAACCATTGGCTTTCATCGCATTGTCAAATTCGCCTTCAGCCTCTTCAGGCGGCAAATCAACGATAAGCGCACCATCAATACCGGCGGCTGCGGCTTGCTCTGCGAAAGATGTATAACCCAGCACTTCAATTGGGTTCAAATAGCCCATCAGCACAACCGGGGTCTGCTGATCTTTCTCTCGAAAGGTTTTCACCATAGCCAATACATCGATCAAACGCGTGTTGTGCTCCAGCGCTCGCTCACACGCCAGCTGAATGGTTGGGCCATCAGCCATTGGATCAGAGAAAGGGATACCCAATTCAATCAGATCGGCACCCGCATCAACCATCGCATGCATCAATGGAACAGTGACACCCGGGGCTGGGTCACCGGCAGTTACATAAGGGATCAGGGCCTGACGGCCCTGCTCTTTCAGGCGTTCAAAACACGCTGCAATTCGATTCATTTCCATTACCGTCCTATTCAGGCCTGAAACTCAGACCTTAATACCGTCGAGCTGTGCGACAGTATGAATATCTTTATCACCACGACCAGACAGGTTCACAACGATGATCTGGTCTTCGTCCATCTCTTTTGCCATCTTCATTGCATGCGCAACAGCGTGACTGGACTCAATTGCCGGCATAATACCCTCAACACGGGTCAGCGTACGGAAAGCATCCATCGCCTCATCGTCATTGATTGCAACGTATTCCGCCCGACCGGTGTCTTTCAGGTAGGAGTGTTCAGGGCCTACACCCGGATAATCCAGACCTGCTGATACAGAGTGAGTACCAATGATCTGACCGGCATCATCTTCCATCAGATAAGTACGGTTACCATGCAGTACGCCGGGACGACCCGCCGTCAGTGGTGCCGCATGCTGTCCGGTTTCAACACCGTAACCACCGGCTTCGACCCCGACCATACGGACATCGCCGTCTTCGATGAACGGATGGAACAACCCAATCGCATTTGAACCACCACCAACACATGCAACCAGCACATCAGGTAAACGACCCGCCTGTTTCAGACACTGATCACGCGCTTCACGGCCAATAACGGACTGGAAATCACGTACCAGCTTTGGATACGGGTGAGGACCTGCAGCAGTACCAATGATATAGAAGGTATCGTCTACGTTGGTGACCCAATCACGCATCGCTTCATTCATTGCGTCTTTCAGCGTGCGCGTACCGGACTCAACAGAGATCACCTCTGCGCCCAGCAGCTTCATGCGATACACATTGAGTGCCTGACGCTGAACGTCTTCAGCACCCATATATACCTGACACTCCAGTCCTAAACGAGCAGCAACTGTCGCCGATGCAACACCGTGCTGTCCGGCACCTGTTTCAGCGATAACACGCGGCTTACCGGTGTATTTCGCCAACAGTGCCTGACCGATAGTGTTATTCACCTTGTGCGCACCGGTGTGGTTCAGATCTTCACGCTTCAGATAGATCTGTGCGCCACCACAAAGCTTTGTCAGGTGGGTCGCATGATACAGCGGTGAAGGACGACCTACGTAATGCGCCAGGTCGTTATCAAATTCGGCCTGAAAGTCTGGGTCTCGCCATAAACGCTCATAGGTCTCCTCCAGCTGTTTCAGGGCAGCCATCAGGGTCTCGGAAACAAAACGA
The DNA here is from genome assembly GCF_041587635.1 of Pontibacterium sp. Classification (NCBI taxonomy): domain Bacteria; kingdom Pseudomonadati; phylum Pseudomonadota; class Gammaproteobacteria; order Oceanospirillales; family Oceanospirillaceae; genus Pontibacterium; species Pontibacterium sp. Next base: position 2,445 of record NZ_JBFGYC010000544.1, read on the forward strand.
CCACCATAGGGACCAAAGTGCCCACGTTCGTCGGGCATCTGCGCAATTGTGGAAAGATCAGTCTTGATAGGCACGGTTAACCTCTTGAGTAAACTTCACTACTTTTTCTTTATCTTTAATCCCTTTGCTGGCTTCTACGCCACCGCTGACATCAACGGCAAAGGGACGCACGGTTTCGACCGCTATACGTATGTTGTCCGGGTTCAGACCACCCGCCAACACAATCGAACTTCTTACTTTTTCTGGTATTCGATCCCAGTCAAAGGATTCGCCTGTTCCGCC
>NZ_JBFGYC010000545.1:0-2721 GCF_041587635.1 Pontibacterium sp.
CGCCCATCAAGCCGCTGGATATTGCGTTTTTCACCCGTCAGATGGCGACCATGATGAAAGCGGGGGTGCCGCTGCTGCAAGGCTTGGAGATCGTCTCCAACGGTACCGAAAAGAACAAACTCAAGGATATGATTAAAAGTATCCGTAATGATGTTAACGGCGGTGTCGATTTTTCCGCTGCCTTGTCCAAATTCCCACAATACTTTGACGATCTGTTCTGCAATCTGGTATCCGCAGGTGAACAATCGGGTGCTCTGGAACAGATGCTGGATCGTTTGGCCACCTACAAAGAGAAAGTAGAAAGCCTTAAAGCCAAGATCAAAAAAGCGCTGACCTACCCGACGGCGGTCGTTGTTGTTGGTATTATTGTATCGGCTATTTTGCTGGTTAAAGTCGTACCGATGTTTGAATCGCTGTTTAAAGGCTTTGGTGCCGACCTGCCTGCATTCACTAAGTTTGTCGTATCCTTGTCGGATGTGGCACAGGAGTGGTGGCATTTGGCCTTTCTGATAGTGGGTGTTGGTGCCTACCTGTTCAAAAAGGCTAAAACCCGATCCCAAAAGTTCGCCGATGCGGTTGATCGCGCTATGCTCAAAATTCCAGTAATTGGACAAATTTTACATAATGCAGCCATCGCCCGCTTTTCCCGTACGCTCGCGACGACCTTTGCCGCCGGTGTGCCTTTGGTTAATGCCCTGGAATCTGCTGCGGGTGCCGCAGGCAATGTGGTGTACCGCAACGCCATCTTGCAGATACGGAATGGTGTATCGACTGGTCAGTCATTACAAAACGCCATCAATATGACCGGTGTATTTCCCAATATGGCGGTACAGATGATCTCTATTGGCGAGGAAGCAGGGTCGTTAGATCTGATGCTCACTAAGGTAGCTGATTATTATGAAGAAGCCGTGGATAACGCCGTAGACAATCTATCCAGCTTACTGGAACCGATGATTATGGTGATTTTGGGCGTCCTGGTCGGCGGCTTGGTTATTGCGATGTATCTGCCTATCTTCCAGATGGGCGCGGCCATATAAATAAGTCGCCTGATCCACTTAAGGAACTCAACCTTGATACTACTTGAAACACTGAATGCCCATCCGTTCGCCGCCATGGGTGTGGCGTTTATGTTTGCCCTAATGATTGGCAGCTTTCTGAACGTGGTGATCTACCGCGTACCCAAGATGATGGAACTGGAGTGGCAGGCACAGTTTGACGAGATGCAGGGCAAGGAAGCGTCTCAAGAACGCTTTAACCTGTCGGTTCCCGCGTCCAGCTGCCCTAAATGTGGCCATAAAATTCGCTGGTTTGAGAATATCCCGGTGATCAGTTACCTGATGCAAAAAGGACAGTGTAACGGGTGTCATACCCCGATCTCGGCACGCTACCCCAGCGTTGAGTTGTTCACCGCGCTGATCAGCATGTACGTCGTATCAATCTATGGGCTCAATGAGATCAGTCTGGCGGTGATGCTGTTTAGCTGGATCCTGATCTGCCTGACATTGATCGATTACGATACCCAGCTCCTGCCCGATAGCATGACGCTGCCGCTGCTCTGGCTAGGCTTGTTGGTCAATAGCTTTGGTATGTTCACCAGTCTGCACATGGCTGTAGCGGGTGCAATGCTGGGGTATCTCTCACTGTGGTCGATCTATTGGCTGTTTAAATTGCTGACCGGTAAGGAAGGCATGGGTTACGGCGATTTCAAATTGCTGGCCGCACTCGGCGCCTGGGCCGGTGCGGATCAATTGCCTGTGATCATTCTTTTCTCTTCACTGGTTGGGGCAATTTTTGGGATAATGCTCATTGTCCTGAAACGCCACGAGCGCCAGAACCCGATCCCTTTTGGTCCCTATCTGGCGGTCGCAGGCTGGATCAGCTTGATCTGGGGGCAGGAGATCACCCACAAATACCTACAACTGATCGGTGTGTAAACCATGTTTGTAGTTGGACTGACCGGCGGCATTGGCTGCGGTAAAAGCGCCGTCTCTGAGCGCCTTGCGGAAAAGAATATCCCCATTATCGATGCAGATGTTGTCGCCCGTGAGGTTGTGGCTCCGGGAGAGCCAGCACTGGATGCGATCGGTAAACGTTTTGGCGAAGCGGTACTGCTGGAAGATGGCTGCCTCAACCGCCCTAAACTGCGTGAAATCGTTTTTGCCGATGAAAAGCAGCGTGTTTGGCTGGAACAGCTACTGCACCCGATCATTCGTGACCGCATTCTGGAAAAGCTGGAAAATCTGGAAAGCTTATATGCTGTGCTGGCTTCCCCTCTATTGCTGGAAACCGATCAGCACTTGCTGGTGAATCATGTGGTTGTGGTGGATGCGCCGGAGGAACGCCAGATTGAGCGTACTGCTGCGCGTGACAACACCTCAGAAGATCAGGTGCGTGCGATTATTGCCGCACAGATGCCGCGTGAAGAACGCCTGAAACGCGCGGATACTGTTTTCGATAATAGCGGTGACCAAAGCAAGCTGGATGCGAATGTCGCCAGCCTGCATCAGGCACTGGTCGCGCTCGCCAATTCAGAAATAGAGTAACGATATGAGTAAGAAGTTAATCGACTGTCCACACTGTGGCGAGAAAGCAGAATGGAGCGAACACAATGCGTTTCGCCCCTTCTGCAGTGAACGCTGCCGGCTGATCGATCTTGGCGCATGGGCCAATGAAGAGTATCAAATTGCTGCAAATAGCAGTCAGGATGAGAACGACTACAGC
>NZ_JBFGYC010000546.1:0-2719 GCF_041587635.1 Pontibacterium sp.
GCATCAGATAACGGATGCATCAGAAATTTATCCTGTCTTCCGCAAGCTGTTTGAGAAGAAGACGGAGGGGGCCGCATGAAGAAGGAACCTATTTCTACCGGCGCAGAGTGGACCTTTGAGCTGATTCAGCGCTATGACGCGGAAATTTCGCGTATCGCTGATAGCTATGGTCTGGACACTTATCCGAACCAGATAGAAATTATTACGTCAGAACAGATGATGGATGCGTACTCGTCTGTGGGCATGCCTCTCAATTACAATCACTGGTCCTTTGGTAAGCAGTTTGTTGAAACCGAGCAGAACTATAAGCGCGGTCGCATGGGGTTGGCGTATGAGATCGTCATCAATTCGGACCCTTGTATCTCCTACCTGATGGAGGAGAACACGATGACCATGCAGGCACTCGTAATCGCCCATGCCTGCTACGGACACAACTCCTTCTTCAAAGGCAATTATCTGTTCCGCACCTGGACAGATGCTACCGCAATTATCGATTACCTGCTGTTTGCCAAAAACTACATTCGTAAATGTGAAGAACGTCACGGTGCTGCAGAAGTCGAAGAAATTCTGGATTCCTGCCACGCCCTGATGAATTACGGTGTGAACCGATATCAAAGGCCCCAACCATTGACCGCTGCCGAAGAACGCGAGCGTCAACAGGCCCGTGAAGAGTATATCCAGCGTCATGTAAACGAGTTGTGGAATACGATTCCTCAAAAAGAGGAAGATGCATCAAACAAAGAGATCCATTTTCCGGCAGAACCTGAAGAGAACATTCTGTACTTTGTGGAAAAAAATGCCCCGTTACTGGAATCCTGGCAACGAGAAATTATCCGTATCGTGCGCAAAGTCTCACAGTACTTCTATCCTCAGAAGCAAACTCAGGTGATGAACGAGGGCTGGGCCTGTTTTTGGCATTATACGTTGCTTCATGGACTCTACGATGAAGGGCTGGTCAACGATGGGTTTATGATGGAGTTTCTGCATTCACACTCAAGTGTGGTATATCAACCTCCGTTCGACAGTCCCCATTTTAGTGGTATCAATCCCTATACCCTTGGCTACAACATGATGAACGATATTCGTCGCATCTGTGAACATCCAACGGCAGAGGATCGCGACTGGTTCCCGGAGATCGCTGGCAGCGACTGGAACGAAACACTGCATGATGCCATGCGCAACTATAAAGATGAGAGCTTTATTCTGCAGTTCCTGTCACCGGCCTTGATCCGAGAACTGAAACTGTTCACCATCATGGACGATGCAGAAAGACCAACTCTGGGTGTTTCCTCCATTCATGATGAACTGGGATATCAGCAGATCCGTGAAGATCTGGCGGCACAATACAACCTAGGGAACCGGGAACCCAATATTCAGGTATACAACGTCAATGTGCGCGGAGACCGGGCACTCACCTTACGTCACTATGTACACAACGGTCAGCCTTTAGCAGACGACGGCGAAGAGGTTTTACGGCACCTGCATCGTTTATGGGGTTTTGATGTACATCTGGAATCGGTCCTGCCGGACGGGACAGTGACCAGTGCGATGCATTGCCCGGTATTGCAAAAGGACATGATCGAACAGATGTAATCGTACCCTTCGCAACGCTATACTGCTGTCATTACAGCCGTATTATCAATGAAGGGTATCGTTATGGACTGTTTGTTCTGCAAAATTCTGAACAAGGAAATTCCGGCAGATGTCATCTATGAAGATGATCAGGTCATCGCATTCAATGACATTAATCCGCAGGCACCAACTCATGCGTTGGTGATCCCGCGGAAACACATCGCCACCACCAATGAGATCGCTGACGAAGACACTGCGCTGGTTGGCCATATGGTGCAAGTAGCGGGCAAGATTGCTAAAGAACAAGGGTTTGACGAAAGCGGCTATCGTACAGTTTTCAACTGCAACGACCATGGTGGGCAAACGGTCCACCATATCCACCTTCATCTGTTAGGGGGTAAGCCACTGGGCTGGCCACCGTATTTTGATGAAAACCTGAAAAAACCTCTGTCATAAAGTCTGTTTTACCCCCACGACAGATACAAAAACGGGCCTGATACAAAGGCCCGCTTTTTGTTGGTCAGAGATCGCTATACGCTAATCGACACAGTCGTCACTTACCGATACTGTGCGGCCGTAATAAATTCCCCAAAGGTTTCACACCAGATCACTACAGTAGTGTACTCCTCAGGGTTAATAGAATTGGGGATGTTTACCACAAAGTTATCGAAGGTTTTTATCTCCCCAACCTGAACGGAATACCGCTTTACCTGAAGAAACTGATCTTCCGTTTCGACGAACTCCGGTGCCAGATACAGCTTATAATCCGGTCCGGGAGCTAACTCTCCCATCAGAGACACCGCATCTTTGCTGACCGATACTCTCCCTTCCCCCCAGTGCAGAAGGTCACTGCCTGCCAGATCACGCTTAAACTCTGCGTTATACAACGAGGTGGACGCGAGTTTTTCGACTTCTACCAGGGAAGGCCCCTGGGGTTCTGTCAGAATCGGCAACATATAGATACCAAGCGCAAACCCCAGAGCAATTGCCCCCAGATGGGTAATAGTAAGAAAGATCCGCTTCATGATGCCCTCCATAATCGTGCCGGGAATAGCCCGATTGTTCCCTCACGGAACGTTATATAGATAGTGTAGGCAGAGATAGCGCCTTCGGGAACCATACTGCTGAGCTTGCCAATTGTCGTCCC
>NZ_JBFGYC010000547.1:0-2702 GCF_041587635.1 Pontibacterium sp.
GCTCTCAGGACTTGTTCTGAGGGCGGTATGGATTCATTTAGGGACTTCTAAAATGATTCTTTACGATTACTGTCGCTCCTCTGCAGCGTATCGCGTCCGTATTGCCTTGAACCTGAAAGGCTTGGCTTACGAACAGGTGCCTGTGAACCTGTTGAAGGCGGAGCAACGAGGTGAAGAGAATCTGGCGCGTAACCCTCAGGGTTTGGTGCCATCGCTGGACGATAACGGAGAAATGCTGAACCAGTCGCTCACGATGTGTGAGTACCTGGATGAAGCTTATCCTGAAACGCTTCAGTTGCTGCCTTCTGATGTGCTGGAGCGAGCCCGTGTACGCAGTCTGGCGCAGCTGATTGCTTGCGATATCCATCCGGTGAACAACCTGCGTATCCTCAAATACCTGGTGTCTGAATTCGGCGTGTCCGACGAACAGAAAACCGCGTGGTATCAACACTGGGTGCAAGAGGGTTTTGCAGCGTTGGAGCGTGCTCTGGCTGATTCAGATCAGACGGGCAAGTTCTGTCACGGCGATGACCCAACACTGGCGGATGTGCTGCTGGTACCTCAGGTATTCAATGCGAACCGCTTTAAGGTGGATATGAGCGTATATCCAACCATCGCCCGTATCGCGGATGCGTGTAATGAGCTGAAGGCGTTCGCAGATGCTCATCCAGATCTACAGCCGGGCGATTAAGAGTTTAGGCGATCGAATATAAAAAGCCGCAACAGGGTGGTACCTTGTTGCGGCTTTTTTGTGCTGCTATTGAAAGGTGCTGAGGTAGTTAGTTATCGTGCATGGCCTGCATGGATTCTTGTGTCCACTGCAAGCTGTGACGATAGGCGCTTTCATACAGATCAATATCCATGTCCAGCGGCAGTTCATTCCAATTGCCTGTCTCATAGGCAATGACGGCTTTTAGCGTTTCGCCAATTGGTCCGGCGTAATCGCGCAATGCATCCTGAATATCGGCTGCCAGTGGCACCTGTTCGAGCAGTGTGGCCTGGTCTATATCAAGCAGTGCATGCAGGCCAGACATCATGCCCGCCATAAAGTAACTACCTGTATTCCGCTCATGCGTGGCATTGGCCAAGGCTTCACACATGGCCCCACGAATCAGTAGCATGCGACACAGCTCTTCGGGCTTGTCATCCTGACTGGTCATTGAGATCAGAGTGACCCAGCGGCGGATCTGTTCCATGCCAAGTAGCACAACGGCATCGGTGATCGACTCAACCCTGCGTACCAGCGAGTAGGCAGCAGAGTTGACGATACGCAGCATTTTGAATGTGAGCACAGGGTCCTGAATGATCAGCGATTCCAGATCTTCAGGTGTCGCATCCGGACTATTCACCGCCTGTACCAGCTGCATCAGCGTTGCTGCATTCGCTTCGAGTTTCTTACCTTTGACCAGTTTGGGGCGGCTTAGAAAGTGGCCTTGAAACAGTTTGAAGCCGAGCTGGCTGCAGACGACAAGTTTTTCGCTGCTTTCAATCTTGACTGCAACAGGCGTGACTTTGAAAAAGCGTAAGCGCGACAGGCAGTGGCTGAGTTCTTCGCTATTCAGTTGCGACACATCCACTTTGACCATTTGCACAACTTTCAGCAGGGGGTCGTAGGCTTCGCTGTACGTGAAGTTGTCCAGAACCAGGCGGTAACCATTCCTAGCAAGTGTAAGAATCGCTTTGATGGCCTTAGGGGAGGGTTTAACCGTTTCAGGGATCTCGATCACGACCTGCTTGCGAGGCAGGTCGGGAAAGTCGCCGCTGAGCAGCATCTCTTCACTGATATTAATAAAGGCAGGGACGCGCTTCACCGAGCCTGCATCACTGATACAGGTATACGCATTCAGCAGGACTTCAATTGTCGCGCTGGCATCTCGGAAAACTGCTTGCTCGGTATCCTGATCATTGCGGTAGAGCAGTTCATAGGCAATGACCTTCTGGCCGCTATCGAAGATCGGTTGGCGGGCCATTAATACCTGACCGCGGGCGCTCGAATCCATCGCTTCTTTTTCTCCGGGCAGAACTTTATACGCCCGATCTCCAGATCAGGCCTTTCGTCATTTGGGTTTCTAAGTGTAGCGCCGGTTGCTGAATGAAGATAGAGAGGTTTAGCGGGGGCTACAAAAAATAATAGTCCCCTGGGGCGTGAAAAAATAAAAAAAACGCATGAGCATACCGAAGTACGGGGAATGGCTCAATTTGTAGTTTAACTACAATAGGTTGCGCTTGATTTATATCAAAATAGACCATCAATAACAGGAGGATAATTTTGCCAAGAAAACGAAAAATTAACCGGAAAACTAAAGGAGATATCAATGACTGCAGAGCCTCAAGTTACCCCTTCTGGTTCCGATCTGGTCGCACCACAAGTCGTGGCCGAGGTCGTCAATCAAGCGAACAACCCTGTAGCTGAAGCGACGACCAAACCTGCCGAGCGCCCATTGGAAGCGTTGCTCGACGGTGAGAACGATTATCCCTACGACAAGAAAATTTCCCGCTCAAATTATGAAAAGCAGAAAGAGGAGTTGCAGATAGAACTTCTCAAAATGCAGCAGTGGGTACGTGATACAGGACAGCGTGTTGTTATTTTATTCGAAGGTCGTGATGCAGCCGGTAAGGGCGGAACGATCAAGCGCTTTATGGAACACCTGAATCCACGTGGTGCAAAAGTGGTTGCACTGGAAAAACCGACCGAAGTGGAA
>NZ_JBFGYC010000548.1:0-2694 GCF_041587635.1 Pontibacterium sp.
CAATCAACAGGGCATACGTCAACGCAGTCGGTATATTTGCAGCGGATGCAGCTCTCGGTCACAACGTAAGCCATAGAGGGGTTCCTGCAGGATTGAATGGCGTGGTATCAGTATAGAAGAGAGACGGAGATGGGCGGTGGCAATGACCGCCCTGTATCAGGTACCTGTATCAGCTTATCGTGCTTTTGAGTTGATAGATCAGGTCCAGTGCCTGGCGCGGTGTTAAATCATCTGCTGAGACTTTTTCAAGTTGTTTGATGGCAGGATGTGGTGCGCTGCTGAACATATCACTTTGCTGGGGTGCCGGTATCGGTCTTGCCACTACCGTGTCTGCTGTTTGCAGATCGTTACTAGCGTCCTGCTCGAGCATAACCAGCTTTTCGCGCGCGTATTGAATAACGTGTTGAGGTACGCCGGCGAGTTGGGCCACTTGTAGGCCGTAGCTTTGGCTTGCCGGGCCTTCCTGAACCTCGTGCATAAACACAATATGGTCGTTGTGCTCGACGGCTGTCAGGTGCACATTGTGTACACCGGTCAGCTGTTCGGGAAGTGTTGTTAGCTCGAAGTAGTGGGTCGCAAACAGCGTAAATGCTTTTACCGACTGAGCGAGATATTCTGCACAGGACCAGGCCAGTGACAGCCCATCGAAGGTGCTGGTGCCGCGTCCTACTTCATCCATCAATACCAGACTGCGTTCGGTCGCATTGTGCAGGATATTGGCTGTTTCGGTCATCTCTACCATGAATGTCGACCGGCCACCGGCCAGATCATCAGAGGACCCCATCCGGGTAAAAATACGATCAACGATGCCGATGGTTGCGCTGTCTGCTGGCACATAGCTACCAATATGTGCCAGTAAGGTGATCAGTGCTGCCTGACGCATATAGGTGGACTTACCACCCATATTGGGTCCCGTAATGATGAGCATATGGCGCACGTGGTCGAGTTCAAGCTGGTTAGCCACGAAGGGTTCATCCAATACGCTTTCAACGACAGGATGACGGCCACCGCTTATATTGAGCTGGGATTCTTCGGTGAGTATCGGCGCACAATAGTTGAGTGTGTCGGAACGCTCGGCCAGGTTGCCCAGTACGTCCAGCTCAGACAGTGCCGCAGCACTGTCCTGAAGCGCAGGAAGTTGTTCTGCCACGGTTTCTATCAAGGCTTCGTACAGTGCTTTTTCGCGGGTCAGCGCGCGACTTTTGGCAGACAGAGCTTTGTCTTCGAACTCTTTCAGTTCGGGGGTGATAAAGCGCTCGGCGTTCTTAAGTGTCTGTCGCCGGATGTATTCGGCGGGTGCCTTGTCGGAGCTGGCACGACCAATTTCGATAAAATAGCCGTGAACACGGTTGTATCCGACTTTAAGTGTCGATATACCGGTACGCTCGCGTTCGCGTGTTTCCAGATCCACCAGATAGTTGCCCGCGTTTTCGGACAGGCCGCGCAGTTCATCCAGTTCCTCATCGTAGCCGCCGGCGATTACGCCCCCGTCTCTGACGATAACCGGTGGGTTTTCAATGACGGCTTTTCCTAACAGATCCGCGAGCATCGGAAACTCACTGATCAGCGCAGCCAGCTCCAGACTGCGAGCAGAATCCGTGTTCTGTAGCAGTGTCTGAAGTTCGGGCAAAATGGCGAGAGAGTTCTTCAGGCGTTCCAAATCTCGCGGCCGAGCGGAACGCAGCGCGATACGGGCGAGAATACGCTCCAGATCGCCAATATGTTTCAACAGGCCTTGCAGGGTTTCAAAACGATACTGTTCACGTTGCCAGCGGATGACATCCTGGCGTGCCAGCAGTACGGATCGATTGCGCAACGGTCGGTTAAGCCAGCGACGCAGTAATCGGCTTCCCATAGGGGTTTTGCAGCGATCCAGTACGGACGCAAGGGTGTTTTCCTTGCCACCACTGAGATTGATATCCAGCTCTAAATTTTTGCGTGTCGCGGCATCCAAAACCACGCTGTCACTGCGTGTTTCCACCTGAATACGACGAATATGCGGCAGCTCGGTGCGCTGGGTATCTTTGGCATACTGCAGCAAGCAACCGGCTGCGCTCACTGCCAGCTGCAGGTGGTCACAGCCAAACCCGCCCAGGTCTTGTACGTTGAACTGCTTGCACAGGAGGCGCTGAGCGGTTTCCGCTTCAAAGTGCCACGGCGCCTGCGGGCGCAAACCGCGCTTGCCGGCGAGTACGAGTGCCAGTGAACCTTCTTCGCTAATCAGTATCTCCGATGGACGCAGGCGTTCTATTTCACTCAGGAGAGGTTCTTCTCCCTCAACTTCAAGCAAGCTAAAGCGTCCGGAACTGATGTCGACGATGGCAATGCCGTAGTGTTCTTCCATGTTATGTACGGCGATCAGCAGGTTGTCGCTCTGTTCATCAAGCAGGGCTTCGTCGCTGATCGTGCCGGGCGTGACGATGCGTGCTACAGCACGTTCTACCGGACCTTTGCTGGTCGCCGGATCACCTATCTGTTCACAGATAACCACGGATTCGCCCGCGCGGACGATTTTAGCAACATAGCCTTCTGCGGCATGATACGGAATGCCGGCCATAGGAATGGGTTCGCCAGCAGATTTGCCGCGCGCGGTTAGAGAGATATCCAGCAGCTGCGCGGCTTTCTTAGCGTCGTCAAAGAACAGCTCATAGAAATCCCCCATACGGTAGAAAACCAGCTGGTCCGGATGCTGCG
>NZ_JBFGYC010000549.1:0-2694 GCF_041587635.1 Pontibacterium sp.
GATGCAAACCAAAAAACGGGTATTCGTGAGAGGGCAATACCAGCGTATCATTCGGCAGTATTTTTAACGCATCAAGCGAGCCCAGCCAGTGATTCAGTGGATTGCCATCAGGGTCCTGCGCCCGAGTGCTCACATTGGAGCTGATCCGTGGCAACACCTGATCACCTGAAATCAACACACCCTTATCAGCGCAATACAGTGATGCGTGCGCAATGGTGTGGCCTTCAGATACAATCACCTGCCAGCGCTCACCCTCGATTGAAAGCGACATCCCGTGAGATAACCACTGCGGGTCTTGAGGCAACACATCAAAGAGACCTGCAATCGATCCGCCGATATCCAACAACGTGGTCGCCTTTTTCGCATCCATCCCCATATGATGAAAGAACTGCACCCGATCAACCTGCTCTTCGGGTTCAGGCGCGTGAGCCTCTGCCAGAAAGTGAGTAGCAAAATCATATTCGGGGCGCGTGATCAGCAGCGGAGCATCCCAGTAGCGACACAACCATCCCGCCGCCCCCAGGTGATCAACATGTGAATGCGTAGCGATGACCCGTGTAACCGGCTTGCCTTGCAGGTGCTCATCAAATACCGATTCCCATACTTGCTCAGTTTGAGGCCCGGCGATACCACAATCGATCGCCACCCATCCATCGCCATCTGCCAACAGGTAGAGGTTGATATGGTCTAACTCAAATGGCAGCGGCATACGTAACCAGAGAATACCGGGGGCAATCTCAACCACAGCCCCTTTAGCGGGCGTATCAAAGTCAGCGGCGACGACTGCGTTCATAGCAACCTCATTCACAGATAGGAAACAGATCGGTCTCTTTACAACAACCGGGATAAACAACCAGTCTGCAACGCTATTCCGCAGTGCACAATATCAAAAACAGTCATTTAGTTAACTTATTCGGACAGACCCTCACCTCATCAAAGCCTGCCTTCTAAAATATCGCTACTCCTTTCAGGCCCTACTGACTGATGGCGCTTACCCTTTCATACTCGTGCAAAAACAATCTCGAATAGATTTCTACGTCCTCTTTCGTGACTCGCCTAAATCGTCGCATATACTTAATCCAATCGGCTTTGCATTCCATTGACTCCAAGAAAGGAATCTCATTATGGAAAGACCAGACCTCCCCTTCCCAAAAGTCATGCTGTTTGACTGGCATGGCACCCTCGTAAACACCCACGAGGCCATGTACCAGGCCATTGAAGAGATGCTGTCTCAGGTAGACGAATTGGATCTGGTTCGGCACCTGCGTCCTGAAGCTGAAGCAAAAACCAAGGAAGACGAGAAACTGCTGCGTTATATTCGCATCTTCCGCCACCTGCATCCGCGCGTACTGGCCGAACAGCGTATCTCCCGTACCGACATATTTGATGCACTGTTTGGCGAAAACGAAGAAGCCAATGCTATTGCCCATCACGCTTATAACGAGTGTTATCGCAACCACTACGGCAAGGTGTATCCGTTTCAGGATGGCGTGTACGACTACCTCTGCTATCTTAAAAAACTGGGTATCAAAATTGGTGTAGTGACCAACCGCAGTCGTGAGTTTCTCGACCACGAACTGGCTCATATCGACAATGGACGCTGGAAAAACCTGTTCGATACCAGCTTGTGTGGCAATGAAGCACGCCGTTATAAACCCGCACCTGACCCACTTATTGAGGCCATTGAATCGCTGGATGAATCGGTAGGCAAGGATGTTTGGTATGTCGGCGACAGCCTGACGGACATGATCACCGCCAGCAAAGCAGACATCACCGCGATCTTTTACAATGGCGCTTTATGGGATGCCTCGTGGTTTGAATACACCTTCTCGGTCGTCGACCATGACGAACACCGACCGGATCACATCGTCCACAGCTTTGATGACCTGATCGATCAGGTTGAAGCTTCACACCGCCAAAAAAAGATCGATTCAGCGCTCACCCACCAACGCCCCACCCGACTGCCGCCCCTGCAGCCACCGCCACCACGGGAAGAACCCGACTGGCACCCGGCCTTGGCAAAATTAACCTATCCGAGGGTAGTGCTGTTCGACTGGCACGCCACACTGGTTGATACATTGGACGCTATGTACCACGCCGTGGACGATATGCTGAAGGAGCTGCGAGAACTGGGGCTGCTTGATCATCTGGTTGAACCAGATCACTGTAAGTCACCCGATGATATGCGGTTAGTTGAGTATGTCCGTGACAACCTGAGCCTGCACCCAAAAATCAAGCTGGACCGAAAGATCTCCCGTACCGACATCTTCGAGATCCTGTTTGCCGACAATCAGGCCGCCAAGCAGCTGGCCCATCAAGGATTCACCAAGCACTACCGCAAATATTACGGCACTGCGCTTCCCTTTGAACCCAAGGTTAAACAGGTACTCGAAGGGCTACGCGGTCTGGGGTTAACCGTAGGTGTCATCACCAATCGCGACCGGGAGTTCTTTGTTCATGAGCTTAATACCATCGATGGAGACGGTTGGGCTGAATTGTTCGATACCGACATCTGTGGCGATGACACGGTGAAACGTAAACCTCACCCTGATCAGGTGTTCAAAGCGGCAGTGAATCTGGATATCCCGCTGGGCGCGGATGTTTGGTACGTGGGCGATAGTACAACCGATGTGATCGCCGCAAAATCTGCCGGGATCACCAGTGTATTTTTTAACGGTGCACTTTGGGACCAGC
>NZ_JBFGYC010000550.1:0-2685 GCF_041587635.1 Pontibacterium sp.
CAGGTGCTAAAAAAAGGAGAGGCAGGTATTTCCATTGCGAAAGCCCCTCCTCAGACGCAGCCTCAAGCTACAGCGACCTATACAGCTGATGAACTGTTTGGAATGCAGTCCGATGATGTGGCGGAGCGAGAGGCTATGCCTGCACCACAAGACGCAGAGCAGCCGTGGTATCAAGGCGCGGTAGACCTAGTGACCGGTGGTGATAAAAACCCGGAAGAGCTACCTGAATTTGACCTGCCTTTTGAGCTTAAAGCGCGCCAAGCCAAAACCGCTCTAGGCCTGCTGACCACGTTTGATCCAAAAGAGCAGATGAAGATTGTCGCCAGTAACTATCCGGATCTCGCTTTCGAAGAAGATGAGCACGGCAACATCGTTGTGGATGGCAGTGCGTATGGTGGCGAACGTGGAATGCTTAATGCGCCCGGGATTTCTCTACGTGATCTGACGCAACTAGGGTTTCAGGCGGCTGCATTTAATCCGGCGGGAAGGGCCGCTTCGCTTGCTACAACTACTGCCGTGCGAGCCGGGGCGGGTGTAGTAGGTGCGGGCGTAACACAAGTAGGCATTGATGCAGCCTCTCAGTATTCTGGAAGGGAAGAAAACGTTTCTCTTGGTAATACGGATTGGAGAGAGGTTGGAACAGCGAGCCTCTTTGGTGGCGGTGCTGAAATTGCATCTTCTGTACTGGGGCGGATGGTTCCCGCTTTCCGCAAGCAATTCATTGAAACTGGAGAGGTCACCGATGACATGCGCCAAGCCTTTCTAAAGGCAGCGGAAAAGAAAGGGCTGTCCGCAGATGCTGTGAACGATGAGCTGATCCGCGACTACATGAATTTATCGAAAAACGGCATGCCTACTGATCAGATGGGTGATATGCGCAAAGCAATGCGTGCGGATGAGCTGACCGATGAATTTGATATTCCATACACCCGGGGGCAGGCGACGGGTAGCCCTCGTCAGTTAAGCACGGAAGATAATCTGCGATACGGCAGCATGGGAGAGAAAGGGCAGCAAGTTATCCGTAATTTTGATGAGCATCAGGACCAGGCGATTGCAGCCGCGAAAAACAAGGTTCAGGCAGGGCTGTCGAGCGCAGATGCACCGCAGATTGAAAAGGTGAATGATGCTGGTCAGATTGTCGGAGACGCCTTGCGGTCTAAGGCGGCAGCGCTAGATAGCGCGGTTGGCGAGGCCTACGATGCCGTGGGGGATGCTTACTTAAACTCTGACGGCCTCAAGGGTTTAATGAAAGCCACCAAAAATTCAGTGCGCGGGATTGAGTTTGACCCGAAGCTGAAGGGCACTGCTGATATTTTGCAGGGCGTGCGCAGCATGGAGAAGCTAATCAATGCTTTTGACGGACAGCTTAAGCCGATGCATCTAAAGCGCATTGAGGCCATGCGTCGACGCTTTAACACCTCCATCGGTGCAGCGGAAAACCCATCCGACAAGCGCCAACTGATGCAGATGAAAACCGCTTTTGATAACTACTTGGACACAGCTGTCGATAATGCTCTGTTTGCGGGGGATAATGGTGCGCTGGATGCGCTGAAAAACGCCCGATCACTTAGGACGACATACGCGCTTAAGTTTCAGCGGTCTGATAAAAAGACCCGCAGTGGTCGTAGCATTAAGGATGATGCTGGGCATATTATCGAGCGCATTATTGAAGCCAACCCTACGGCATCAGAAACCGCCAACTACTTCTTTGGAGCAACCAAGTTAAGTAAGGGGGGAGGGGCTAGGCTCGCCAATCGGGTTAAGTCAGTGCTGGGAGCGGAATCATCGGAGTGGAATGCATTGCGTGAAGCGGCGTTTCTTAAGCTGACAGCGACCGAAACCGGCACCAAGCCGGTCAGTGCCAAGATGTTTGCGTCTCGCCTAGATGATGCACTCAAAGGCAATGGCGCAGAGCTAATGAAAGAACTGTTCACAGGGAAAGAACGACTGCAGTTCGCACGACTTTCAATGGCCGTAAAGAAAGCCGATAAGTCACCGCAGAACGGCAGCAAGACGTCTTACCAGCTGGCGAACACCGTCAGTCAGTTCTTGCCCCGATGGTTCTCTAATTTCGCTCAGCGTGCGGAAATGGCTGCAGGCATGGCAGGAGAGCCGGTTGCTTTTGTGGCATCGCGCGCCGCAGGGGCTGGCGCGAAAGCAATAGAAGGCCGTGGCGGAGTGAAAGCAGCAAAAGCAGCCACGAGCGAGCGTTTCTTGAGGCCGTTCAATAAAGTGAAAGGCAATGGTTTAGCGGAAGGGGCTGTAATGGGTAGCGCAATGGATGCGGCGCATTCAGGAGGTAGCAAGCCAGACAATTCCGACCAGCGCAATAGCCCACGCCAGTAGCACTATGCCAGCCCATAGCGCTGAAAATAGCTTGCGCCACGAAAAGCCCTGCTCTATTCGGGCGGGCTTTTCCATCGCCTCTATATGGTAGGGAAGGCTGAGTTTTATATTGTGGCCGAAGAATTCCAGCCAAAGGCTGTAGTTATGCCGAATGAAGTCCATCGGCAATCCGATAAGTAGATCTTTAAGGGTATGTATCGGCTTGGTGATGAAGTGGTAAGCAAAAAAGAGTCCCACAGCTACAGCTGTATAGATTGCAGCATCGGACATGTCGGCGAAATCTTCTGCTGATATAGCTCCATCCCACCACATGTAGCCAATCACAAAAGGCATGCTAAG
>NZ_JBFGYC010000551.1:0-2678 GCF_041587635.1 Pontibacterium sp.
AGGATGGTTTTTCTGTACCAGTAGACGTACCTGCTCATTGGCCAGAAACTCTGCAGATGAAATGGCGGCAAAGAATGGATGCGATCAAAACCATCAAGGACATTCGGGTTATAGAAGACCCACACTATAAACGGCGCTGGATTGGACGACAGGGTTTGTTCAACAAAGCCGCACGCAGTGATGAGCTGAAAACTGCCTGTAAAGAATGGTTACTGGATCACTTGGAAAGCCAGTATCTAAAACACGAAAGCGAGCTGATTACTAGTGCCGGGCTGGCTGACCGTGTGCGTACCGACGAAGATTTTGTCAAAGTCGCGGCACATTACACTGGTAATGAGCTATTCGATATCCAGAAACTGGTTGTGGAACTGGTAGCAGTGGAGTCCATTCCACAAATGGCCCCAGCGCGCTATAAACCGACTGGCATAGTCAAATTCCGAGCTTGGCAGGAAACTTGGGAGAAACAGCGCGTTGACGACACTCTAGACGCCCGTACAGAGTTGTCGGAAGACAATTCAGACTATCTCGATAAAGAAGCGGCTGAGAGGCTGAAGCGGAGTGAAATCGGCGATATCCCTGTACCGCCTAAATATGCCCAGAAGGATTTTACCAAAGCGGCATACTGGCCACTGCGCGGCAAGCTGGATGTACCTAAGGAGCGCTTCTTCACACTGCCTGGTTGCGAAAAAGAGGGTGATACCACACCGGTGATTGGCTGGGCGGGTATGAATCATCTGCAGCGGGCGATGGCGATCGCGGTCTGGTATATCGAGCGGAAAGAGACTGATAACTGGGGTAAGGATAAGCTGATGCCGATGCTGGTGGCACTGGAAGAACTTATCCCTTGGCTTAAGCAGTGGCATAACGAGATTGATCCTGACTATGGCGAAAAGATGGGTGATTACTACGAAGGTTTCCTACTGGGAGAGATGCGCGAGCTGGACGTCAGCCGCGATGAGTTGCTGAGCTGGACACCGCCGGCGGCGAGGCGCGCCAGCCGTCAACGTAAAACCGCTAAAACTGCCTGAGCCTGGATGTAAGGAATTCTGTAATGACATTGATGAAAGATCTGATCGACATCCCGGAAAAAGTTCAGCGGGGCGATTTTGTACTAAATCTCTCCAGTGGGTTAGCACCGGAAGCTATTGATCAAACCCTGCGAGATTATGTGGTAACGCCGCAGCTGGCCAAATCTTTTGAAGATGCGCTGAGCTTTGTTAAAAGCACCGTAGACAGTAACCAAAGTCGACAGAAAGGAGCATATCTTCACGGTAGCTTCGGTAGTGGTAAATCGCATTTTATGGCGGTGTTGAACCTGCTGCTACAGGGTAATAGCCAGGCTCGGGGTATTCCTGAATTAGCTCCGGCGGTGGCTAAAAACGATGGTTGGCTACAGGGCAAGAATATTCTACTGGTGCCTTACCATATGATCGGTGCAGCCAGCATTGAGTCCGGTGTGCTGGGGGGTTATGCCAAACATATTAAAAAGTTGCACCCTGATGCGCCGGTGCCTGGCTTTTATATGAGTGACCGGCTATTTGCCGATGCAGTAAAACAACGCCGGTTGTTGGGTGATGATGCTTTTTTTAAGGCTATTAACGAGGGTAATACCAGCGCTGCTGACGATGATGGCTGGGGTGATGTTGCCTGTGGCTGGGATGCGGTCAGTTTTGAGGCAGTGATTAACGGCCAGGCGTCGGATGAAGACAAAACCAGTCTGGTTGGTGCTCTGGTTGGTACGCTGTTTGGTGCTTTTGCTGACCTGGCGAATACACAAAGTGGAGGCTATATCACCTTTGACGAAGGCTTACGGGTTATGACGCAGCATGCCAAATCACTGGGTTATGATGCGGTCATCCTGTTCCTAGATGAGCTTATTTTGTGGCTGGCCAGTCGTCTGTCCGATCAGCAATTTATCAGTACCGAGATTCAAAAAGTGGTGAAACTGGTGGAAGCGAGCGAAACCCGCGCGCTACCGCTGGTCAGCTTTATTGCACGTCAGCGTGATCTGAGGGAGTTTGTCGGCGACCAGTACACTGGAGCTGAGCAGGAAGTGTTGAGTGACTCACTGAAATACTGGGATGGTCGTTTCCATACCATTACTCTGGAAGATCGCAACCTGCCTGTGATTGCGGAAAAGCGCTTGCTACGACCGGTGGATGAATCTGCTAAAAGTCAGATTGCCCAAGCGTTCAGTACAACAGACCGCATCCGTGAAGAGGCTTATAACATACTGCTGACGAACCAGGGCGATAAGGAGATGTTCCGAGCGCTCTACCCCTTCAGCCCTGCCCTGGTGCAGGCATTGGTGGCTCTCTCTTCTGCCTTGCAGCGGGAGCGTACCGCACTGAAAGTCATGCTGATGTTGCTGGTTAGCCAACGGAATACTCTGGAACTGGGTAATGTGATTCCGGTTGGGGATCTTTACGATGTGATTGCTTCGGAGGCGGAGCCGTTCTCTGAAGCGATGCGTATGCATTTTGATAATGCCAAGAACCTGTTTGAGCGTAAGCTGATTCCGCTGCTGGAGAGTGAGCATCAGATCAACTTCAGCGATCTGGGTGGTATGCCTGACAGTGAGCCAAGAAAGCGCGCGTTTCAGAATGATATGCGGTTAATTAAAACCTTGCTGCTGTCAGCGCTGGTGCCGGAGGTGGAGTGTTTTAAAAACCTGACCG
>NZ_JBFGYC010000552.1:0-2661 GCF_041587635.1 Pontibacterium sp.
CCAATAGAGATAAGGCCAGAGAGTCTATTTCGGCGCTGCTAACGAACCCGATGGGTTATGTCGGCGTGGTCGATAGTGATGGCAGTCAGGGCGTCCTTATAGCCGTGGCTGCAGAATCATGGGCGCATGACGGCTTAATCGTCAGCGACCTTCTATTCTATGCCCGCAAAAATGGGCGTGCACTTCTAAGTCATCATTTTGATTGGTCAGACGGCTTTCCTCAACCAAAGATCAACTTTCTCGGTATTTCGTTTGGTGGCGACAAAGCTGAGCGAGCCGAACAATTCTATCAGCGCCTTGGCTTCACTAAAGTCGGCGCTCAATTTATTCGGGGTGACGTATGAGTGGTCCTATGATTATGGCCGGCATTAAGTTGGTCGGCAGCGTAATGGCTGCAAAAACTGCAGTAGAAGGCATCAAGGAAGGCAATCTACTAAAAGCTGTCGCTGGCGGCGTTGGTGCATATATGGGCTTTAACGGCTTGGCGGGAGCAGGCGGAGCCGGTGTTAGCGCCACTAAAGACACTGCGCTGGATGTTGCTACTAAATCAGGGTCAGCCACCGCGCCCGCCAGCGGAGCGGGGGGCATTACCGCGCTATCCGAAATGGGAGGGCTGGATGGTGCCCTAAATGGCACAGCAGGAAGTCTCTCTGGTGGCGTTTCGCTTAACCCTGAACTGGTGTCATTTAATGACTCATTGGGCGCAGGCATGAATGATATTAGCTCAGTCGTCCTTCCTGATAGCTCGACTTATCTACAGAACAATTTGGGCGACATGGCGAGCAAGATTGCCCCGGTGGCGCAACCCGGGGGAGGTCTACTGGAAACGCTGAGTGAATACGGCGGAAAAGCGATGGACTACATGGAGAAAAACCCAATGGTTGCGCTCACTGCGGCCCAAGTGGGTGGCGGGTTACTGCAAGGTATGAGCCAAGAAAAAATGCAGGAAGCGCAATGGAAGCGTGATGATGAAGAGCGCCGCCGCCGATCTACAACGGCCAATACTAACTTCCTGAACAAGCTCACCTATGACCCAACTCGCGGTCGATTTGTATAAGAGGATCACCACATGGCAGGACTACTCGAAGCGCAGCCGCAGCAGGCGCAACCAGTGCAGCAGCCACAGCAACAACCAGCGGCAGCCCCCATTACACAAGACCTTTCCCCAGAGCAGATAGCCACGCTCAAAAAAGGATTTCAGATCGGCCAGCAGATCCTGTACGACAAGCAGGTATTTGCCTCCATGATGGAGGAGATTCAAGGCGATCCCATCCAAGGGCTGGCCAGCGCGGTTGTGCAGGTGCTTCAGAAGATTCAGGAAGCATTGGGAGCGATGGATTTCACGATCACTGCATCACTGGGTATAGCGCTGTTGGGCGATGTTGCCGATCTCGTGACCCAGACGGGTCGCGCTCAATATGGACCTGATGAGCAGGCGCAGGCGCTAGAGCTGGCTGTTCAGATGTGGCTTGGCGCAAATGCGGGACAGTACGACCAGAACGAACTGATGGGCGCAATGCAGCAAATGGGAGGTGCGTAATGGGCTGGGGTTTATTGCAAGGCATCGGGCAAGGCATGAGCAAAGCTGCTGATATGGGGTTTGAGCATTTACGTCAGGAGCGGCTTCAGGAATGGAAGCAGCAGCAGACTCAGGCGCACTGGGATCGTGAAGATACTCACAGGGCCGAGGATCAGGCGGCAGCAGTCGCGTCCAAGCAGGACGACCGTGCTTACGATCTGGTGAAGCAGCAGAATCAACATAAACTCCAAATGGAAATGGAGCGAATGAAGCAGAGAACAGCGAACGGGAAGTTTGGGGCAGCCAAGCCCGGCATTAATCCAGATACGAAACTGCCGGGGTATTTTCAGACTAATCAGAGCGGTGATACCCGATGGCTTGATGCCGTTCCTCCGCAGAAAAACGGAGTCACCGTTGGCCCAGATGGAACTATTCAGATCGGTGGATCGGGTGGCGAACTATCCACCTCTGCACAGACCAAGGTCGAAAAAGACCTCTTGGATACTACAGACATTTTAGCGCGCTTGGAGGATGCGTCCGGCTCTTTTGATGCTAACTATCAAACCTTGGGCAACAAGTTCAGCTCAATGGTGACGGGTGGTCGATCCCTGCTGGGGCTTGATGTATCCCCGGGAGACCAGAAGGACTACAACTCCTATATCGATCACCGCGCCCGAATTGGCGGGATTACCACCATCGTGCGTAATCAGCTGTTCGGTGCGGCTCTAACCGATACAGAGAAAGCATCTGCCGCCGTATTCCTGCCCGATGTTCAAAAGGATAACCCGCTGGAGTTAAAGCAGAAATTCAACACCATGCTCCGCACCACAAAGCGCGCTTCGGCTCGCCTGAACTATATCCGCAAGAACGGCCTAGAGATGAAGAGCGTGCCGCTGGAGTCGATGGATCAGATTATGGCGGATGCAGCTAAGCGACTGGATCAGCAGATCCGACAAAGCAATCCGGGGCTGCCCGAAGAGGCCGTTCGACAGCAGGTAATTGATGGCGTGCGTCGAGAATTTGGACTGGTGAAATAATATGAATGAATATTCTGCAGACGAGATTTTCGGCATGCCTTCTGGGGCGGCCCCCCCTCAAAATGGCTCACAGGTAATCGAGCCTATGCCAGATAGCGGTGATGC
>NZ_JBFGYC010000553.1:0-2646 GCF_041587635.1 Pontibacterium sp.
ACAGCTGGATGAACGCGGCTTCATCTTTGTTGATGAGCAGTGCCGCACGGGTGCACCAGGCGTTTACGCGATTGGTGACTCCGTACGTGGTCCGATGTTGGCGCACAAAGCGTCCGAAGAAGGCATTATGGTTGCCGACATCATTGCTGGCCACAAAGCTCAGATGAACTATGACGTGATTCCGAGCATTATCTACACCCATCCTGAGCTGGCCTGGGTCGGTAAAACCGAGCAGGAACTGAAAGCTGATGGTGTGAAGATCAAAGTGGGCAAATTCCCGTTTGCTGCTTCTGGTCGTGCAATGGCCGCTGACGATACCGATGGTTTCGTTAAGATGATTGCATGCGAAGAAACTGACCGCATTCTGGGTGTCCACATGGTTGGCGGTATCGCATCTGAGCTGATTGCTCAGGCGGCGATTGCTATGGAATTCTGCTCTAGCGCAGAAGACCTACAGCTAACCGTTTTCGCTCACCCAACCGTGAGTGAAGCAGTGCACGAAGCCGCTCTGGCGGTGGACGGCCACGCAATCCACATTGCGAATCGTAAAAAACGCTAACCTGACGTTTTAAACTACTCGGCCAGGCACCATTTCGGGGGTACCTGGCCGTTGTATAAAAGTTTGTCGTTGAAATCCCATCTGGGCTGCAACATCGTAACTCTCCATACGAGATTGCAGAAAAACACACTAGTGACAACACAACGGATTAGAGCATGAATCTTCACGAGTACCAGGGTAAACAACTGTTTGCCACATATGGTCTGCCGGTTTCTAAAGGAATCGCGGTAGATACTCCAGAAGCTGCAGCTGAAGCAGCTACAAAAATTGGTGGCGATAAGTGGGTTGTTAAGACTCAGGTGCACGCTGGCGGCCGTGGTAAGGCTGGTGGTGTGAAACTGGTTGACTCCCCTGCTGAAGCACAAGAGTTTGCAGCAAACTGGCTGGGCAAAAATCTGGTGACTTACCAGACTGATGCAAACGGCCAGCCTGTTGCTAAAATTCTGGTAGAAGATTGCACCGATATCGCTAACGAGCTGTATCTGGGCGCAGTTGTAGACCGTTCTTCTCGTCGTATCATTTTCATGGCATCTACTGAAGGTGGTGTGGAAATTGAGAAAGTAGCAGAAGAAACTCCAGAAAAAATCCTGAAAGCTGAAATCGATCCTCTGACTGGCGCACAGCCTTATCAGGGCCGTGAGCTGGCGTTCAAGCTGGGTCTGGAAGGCGATCAGATCAAGCAGTTCGTTAAGATCTTCCTGGGTCTGGCACAGATGTTCCAGGAAAAAGATCTGGCGCTGCTGGAAATCAACCCGCTGGTTATCACTGACGAAGGCAACTTGCACTGTCTGGACGCTAAAGTAGCGATCGACGGCAATGCTGTATACCGTCACAAAGATCTGCAGGCTATGCACGATCCATCTCAGGAAGACGAGCGCGAAGCGCACGCAGCTGAGTGGGATCTGAACTACGTTGCTCTGGACGGCACCATCGGTTGCATGGTTAACGGTGCAGGTCTGGCAATGGGTACTATGGACATCGTTGCTCTGCACGGTGGCTTCCCTGCTAACTTCCTGGACGTTGGCGGCGGCGCGACTAAAGAGCGTGTTACCGAAGCATTCAAACTGATTCTGGCTGACGACAAGGTGAAAACCGTACTGGTTAACATCTTCGGCGGTATCGTTCGTTGCGACCTGATTGCAGAAGGCATCATCGGCGCAGTGAAAGAAGTGGGTGTAAACGTACCGGTTGTTGTACGTCTGGAAGGTAACAATGCTGACCTGGGCTCCAAGCTGCTGGCTGAGTCTGGTCTGGATATCATCGCCGCAACTAGCTTGTCTGACGCAGCTCAGCAGGCAGTAAAAGCAGCGGAGGGTAAATAATCATGTCCGTTTTGATTAACAAAGACACCAAAGTAATCTGTCAGGGTTTCACTGGTGGTCAGGGTACCTTCCACTCTGAACAGGCTATCGCTTACGGCACCAAAATGGTTGGTGGCGTAACTCCTGGCAAAGGTGGTTCTGAGCACCTGGGTCTGCCAGTATTTAACACTGTTGCAGAAGCTGTAGAAGCGACTGGTGCTGAAGCATCTGTTATCTACGTTCCTGCGCCATTCTGTAAAGATTCCATTCTGGAAGCTGCTAACGGTGGTATCAAACTGATCGTTTGTATCACTGAGCACATCCCGGTTATGGACATGCTGGAATGTAAAGTTAAGTGTGACGAGCTGGGCGTTCGCCTGATCGGTCCTAACTGCCCAGGTGTTATCACTCCGGGCGAATGTAAGATCGGCATCATGCCAGGTCACATCCACCTGCCAGGTAAAGTCGGTATCGTATCCCGTTCCGGTACTCTGACTTACGAAGCTGTTAAGCAGACAACTGACTACGGTTTCGGCCAGTCTACCTGTGTTGGTATCGGTGGTGACCCGATCCCTGGTTCTAACTTCATCGATATTCTGGAAATGTTCCAGAACGATCCACAGACTGAAGCGATCGTTATGATCGGTGAGATCGGTGGTTCCGCTGAAGAAGAAGCGGCTGCTTTCATCAAAGCAAACGTAACTAAGCCTGTTGTTTCCTACATCGCTGGTGTAACTGCTCCTGCAGGCAAGCGTATGGGTCACGCGGGTGCGATCATCTCCGGCG
>NZ_JBFGYC010000554.1:0-2637 GCF_041587635.1 Pontibacterium sp.
CCAGCCGACCGGTGGCAAGTACGATGGAGTCTACGGTGTATTGGCTGGCGTAGAAGTGCTCGAAACCCTGCATGAGAATCAGATTGAAACCGAACACCCCATTGAGGTGATCGCCTGGACTAACGAGGAAGGCGCACGTTTCTCACCGGCTATGATTGGTTCGGGTGTCTGGTCCGGCGTATTTGATGAAGACTACGGCCATAGTCGCACCGACGCACAGGGCAAAACCATCGGTGACGAACTGGAACGTATCGGCTATCTGGGTGAACACCCCGCCGAAGCGAAAGCGATCAAGGCCGCCTTTGAGCTGCACATTGAGCAGGGCCCGATTCTGGAGAGGGAAGAGAAACAGATCGGCATCGTATCCGGCGTGCAAGGAATGCGCTGGTATGACCTGACCATTGAAGGCCAGCCGTGTCACGCAGGCCCGAGCCCGATGGATGTCCGTAAAGATCCATTGATGGCATTAGGCCCTATACTGCAACGTTTGTATCAGCTGGCGGACCGGCATGGCCCTTGGGCACGTGTAACCTTCGGTGATATCAAAGCAGAACCGGGCGCACGCAATACCGTTCCAGAGCGCGTGGTTCTGGCTGTCGACCTGCGCCATCCTGATCAGAGGATCCTGGATAGTATGGATCAGGCGTTTCGCCGGATCGTCGAGGAAGAATCTGAACCTCGTGGTTTGGCGGCAACGGTACGAGACGAATGGGACTCCCCTGCCGTTCGCTTTGATCCACAATGTATCAATGCGGTCAGGAATGCGGTGAATCAGCTGGGTTACTCCAATATGGAGCTCTTTAGTGGCGCTGGGCACGACTCGGTTTACGTCAGTCGTGTGGCGCCCACCAGTATGATCTTTATTCCGTGTGAAAAAGGGATCTCCCACAATGAAGCGGAAAATGCGGATCCACAGGACATTGCTGCAGGTTGCAATGTATTGCTACGCGCCATGCTGGGCAGTGCCATGGGACCGGTAAACGCCTAAACGTCTTGCATTGGAGGTACAAGCATCTAGCCGATTGTCTCAGCTGCAGCAATCGGCTCAGGTGCTTCCTTAAAGCGGCTGTTATTAATGCGCGGATCCACCGCCACAACCTGCAGAGGTGCAGGCAACTGAGGCAGCAAAAACGGCATCAGTGTTTTACCGTCAATTGCCGGATCCAGCCACTGTTGAAACATATCCGGCGCCAGCATCACCGGCATCCGCGAGTGAATATGTCTGAATTCCGGTACCGCATCGGTGGTAATCATGGCACAGCTATATATCCGTTCCGCTCCGCTTCCCCAACAATCCCAGAGACCGGCAAACGCCAAAGCCCCCTTCACTGACCGAATATCATAGGGCTGTTTACCATCTTCGCTACGCCATTCAATGAAGCTACTGGCGGGAATAATGCAACGCTGGCTTTTAAAGGGATGCCGGAACGCCCTACTCTCAGACAGACCTTCGGCACGCGCATTAAACATCGAATACTGAGTGCCGGGCTCTTTCACCCAAGCGGGCACCAGCCACCAGCGCATACAAGACAGCTGAGTGCCTGAGTCATCCTGACTGACGACTTGAACATTCTCAGTCGGCGCGATGTTATACCGCGTATCCAGAGCATTCTGGATTCCGAGAACCGCTAGCAGCTCTCGGGTATAGGGGTCATCAATCACATTGTATCGGCCACACATAAATGACACTTCTCATTGTTATGCCTATAGCCTAGCAAACAGCATGCATCCTGAAAGTTTGCCGTTTAGGGGTGATGACCTAGTATGAGAGTGTGTTCCGGGATACCCCCGGACTCAGGGAGGGGTGTGTTTATGCTGCATTACCAACGCTACTTTCGCAGCCTGATTGTCTTCTTCGTCGTAACACTTGGCATCGGACATGCGGCTGCCGAGACCCCAAATAACAGCGCCAAAGCGTTTATAAGCCAGATCGCAACACAGCTCCAACAGGCGCTGCAAAGTGGGCGAGACCTAAACCGACTGGGGGATAACGAATATCTGGATCAGATCATCGATCAGTACATCCTGCCCCACATCGACCAGGAATATCTGAGCCGTCGTATCTTTCATCCTCGTTGGAAGGATATCATCGCCGCAGACAAAACCGCTGAAGCCCAGATGGCCGTCATCAAATCACTGCGCCGTACTTACCGTATTGCACTGAACACCTATAACGGACAGATGATTGAGGTCGGTAAAAGCCGGGATAAGCCCAGCTACAGCGTCGTGCGGCTCAAGGTTCACACCACACAAAATGCTCATACCTTAGACTTCGCGATACGAGAAACCGACGGACAATGGCAGGTGTTTGATCTGTCGGTAGATGGCGTTGTGCTCAGTAAAACACTCAATGGTGCCATCCACCGAACCCTCGAAAGCGGAGATGTAGATGCTGTCATCGCCGCTATTAATCCGCCTGACGAAAGCTGATTTCCGCCCAGGAACGCACGATGAAATCACGCACCTATACCATCTTTGCTTGTTTGTTTCGCTATCCACTCGCAATACTGGGGCTAATTTCTCTGATCCTGCTACTGCTGCTATTTCAGCTTCCCCGACTCACCCTGGACGCTTCGGCGGATTCACTCGTACTGGAAGGAGACCAGGCACTTGAGCTCTATCGGGAGATGGGTAAAA
>NZ_JBFGYC010000555.1:0-2633 GCF_041587635.1 Pontibacterium sp.
GCATGACGTCCGAGAGAGGCTTGCGGCGTTTCTGAGGCCAATTATTTTCCTTTGGATAGCCTGCGGTAATCAGCATGACGGGAATCTCTTCCGGTGACAGTTCGAAGGTGTCACTCAGCAATTCCGTATCAAACCCACTCATCGCACCTGTTGCCAGCCCCATCCCCTGAGCTGCCAGCATCAGGGTCATAGCGGCCAGTGACGCAGAGCGAAAAGCCTCCTCACGCTGTAGCTGAGCGTTGTTCTGGTGAGACATTGTGGCTGCAGATACCCAGCTGGCTTGCAGGTTTTCGCTGATAATACCGGCGTCGACTGAGGGTTGAAGTGCTTCAGCCAGGTCTTTATGTGCTTCCAATGTGCCGCAGACAATAAAGGTTACGGGCGCATCTCCAACTTGCGATTGCCCGTATGCGATTTGCTGCAGTTTAGTTCTGGCGATATCAGAGCGAACCGCGATAAACCGCCAGTTCTGAAGGTTATACGCCGAGGGCGCCAGTGTCGCACAGCGCACTAACTCCTCTACCTGCGCATCAGAGACCGGAGAATCCGTCTGGTAGCGCGTGGTGGATGTCCGGGTTTCAAGTAATCGGGTCATTGGGTTGGACATGTAAGTATCCTCTGATGTTAAGTCAGGTTAAGGTTTTGCTGTGCAGCGCGCAGTTGTAGAGTCAGGAACGGCGGTGTGTCGGGAGGTTTTAGGTGCGGAGGCCCATTGCACCGCGAGAATACTGCCCAATACTGTAAACAGTCCAAGCAGTGAAACACCACTCATGCTCTGATCAAGTATTAGCCAGCCTAATATCACTGCTGTGAGGGGGCTCAGCAGGCCAAGGGAGGACACCGCAACGGGAGAGACCCGGCTAATGCCTCTGAACCAGAGTGCGTATGCAAGCAGCGCCCCAAACAGTGATAAATAGATATAACCGACGACCTGGAGGGCGTTGAGGCTTGGCAGCGGTGGATCAACGATCAGTGCAATCGGCATTAACATCAAGCCGCCGAGCAACAATTGCCAGCCTGTCATTGCCAGAACCGGCAGGTCACTGCGCCAGCGACGTGTCAGATATGTGCCGCCTGCCATACAGATTGCGCCAATCAGCGCGGCAGCAATACCGATTGGATCCCAAGCGGCTCCTGGCGCGAGTAGTAGCGCTGCCATGCCGATGACACCTGTAAAGCTCGCCCACACCGCCAGTTTAGCTGGACGTTGCTGATCACATCCCCATATCAGTCCCATCACGATCAATGGCTGAATCGCGCCCAATACCGCAGCAAGTCCGCCAGGTAATCGATATGCTGCAACAAACAGGAACGCTTGAAATACACCAATATTCAATGCAGCGAGAATGATAAGCCGCCACCATTGGCAGTGTTTAAGAAAACGTAGGCTAAACATTACCAGCAGAATTCCGGCAGGGAGTGTTCGTAGTAGCGCTGCAGTGAATGGGCGATCTGCTGGCAACAGTTCTGTGGTCACAATATAGGTTGAGCCCCAGACCATCGGCGCCAGCGCAGTTAGAAAAAGATCGGAAAAGCGTGTGATAGGCATAGTTATTTGTCTTCAGTTCAAGATAAAATAAAGTCTTGCATGTAAATACCTTGATATCAAGATAAATTATTTGAAGAGAGTGTGGCAATGAAGGCTAAGCAGCAGAAAGATGCAGTCGACTTGATTCTGGATCAATGGGAGCGTGAAAGACCCGATCTGGATGTGACTCCTATGGGGACGTTGGGACGGTTGAAGCGCAGTGCTGCGTTGTTACAGCGAAGATTGGATGTTGTTTTTGCTGAGTTTGGCATGACGCTGTGGGAGTTTGATGTACTGGCGACGTTACGTCGTTCTGGCGCGCCCTACTGCTTGGCTCCTACCGAGTTGTTTTCAACACTGATGATAACCTCCGGTACGATGACCCATCGCTTAAAAAGCCTGGAATCGTCCGGGTTGGTTGAGCGGCAGGCAAATCCCGACGACGCGCGTAGCAAGCTGGTTAAACTAACAGACAAAGGGTTGGATCTGATCAATAGAACTGTCGAAGCGCATGTGGATAATATCCACGGCATTCTGGCTCCGCTGGCGGGAAGTGACCTTCAAGCGTTGGATCAGGGATTGGTGGCCATGCTGGGGATGCTTGAATCTGCAGATGAGAAGTAAGGCCGCTTTATTTCGGGCAAAAGAAAACCCCGGCAACCGAAGTTGGCGGGGCTTCTGGAAGAACTAAACCTGATATTACTTGGACAGGTTAGTTACTTCGCTCATTGCAGCTTCGCGAGCTTCAGTCGCGATCGCAGTGAATGCTTCGCCCTGTGCTTTCAGCAGTTCGAACAGTGCTTTGTTCGCTTCAACGTTGAACTGGATTACATCTTCAGGAGATTTCAGTTCTTTTGCTTTTTCAGCTTCAGTCTGGAAGAAGCTAGTCAGTGCTTCACCTGTTTTCTGCTGCTGTGCAACAGACTTAGAGATAGCGTCGGCCTGAATGGTCATCAGGGTTTTAACAGCTTCGAAAGGCTTCTGGAAATCAACGTTGTTAGTCATGGCGAGTGCTCCGATAAATTTTGTTGCAGTGCAAAATCAGTATGCAGCCATATTACTGGTTGAAAATCAGCCAGTCAACATGTTTTTGTGCGGTGCACAA
>NZ_JBFGYC010000556.1:0-2621 GCF_041587635.1 Pontibacterium sp.
AGGCCCGGGTGAAGTCGCAGTTGAATCCATCGCCTTCCCGGAACTGTCGCTCGGTAAACGCAAATGCAACCACGGAGTTATACTCCGTGTCCTGACAACGAATATCTGTGGTTCTGACCAGCACATGGTGCGCGGTCGCACCACAGCACCCTCCGGACTCGTTCTAGGCCATGAAATCACAGGCCAGATCATCGAATGTGGCAACGATGTAGAGTTTCTGAAGCCCGGCGATATCGTATCCGTTCCATTCAACATCGCCTGCGGCCGCTGCCGTAACTGCAAAGAGGGTAAAACCGGAATTTGCCTGAACGTTAACCCTGCCCGTCCAGGTGCCGCATACGGTTACGTGGATATGGGAGGCTGGGTCGGCGGTCAGGCTGAGTACGTCATGGTACCTTATGCAGACTTCAACCTGCTGAAGTTCCCGGACTCCGATCAGGCGATGGAAAAGCTTCAAGATCTGACGTTATTGTCTGATATCTTCCCAACCGGCTTCCACGGCTGCGTCACTGCAGGTGTTGGTCCGGGCTCAACGGTGTATATCGCAGGCGCGGGCCCTGTGGGTCTGGCGGCAGCGGTCTCGGCTCAGCTGCTGGGTGCGGCCTGCGTGATTGTCGGAGACATGATCGAGGAACGTCTGGATCAGGCTCGCAGTTTCGGCTGTGAAACGATCGACCTGCGCCAGGACGGCGATATGGAAGACAAGCTGGAAGAGATTCTGGGTGAGCGCGAAGTAGATGCGTTCGTCGATTGTGTTGGTTTCGAAGCCCATGCCTGCGGCTGCAACCACGGTGTAGAAGCACCGGCGACCGTACTGAACTCAGCGATGTCGATTACCCGTGCGGGTGGTCAGATTGGCATTCCGGGTCTATACGTTACAGAAGACCCAGGTGCAGTCGATGAAGCAGCACAACAAGGCGCACTGAGCATGCGCTTTGGCCTCGGCTGGGCAAAATCTCACTCTCTGCACACCGGCCAGTGCCCAGTAATGAAATACCACCGTGCACTGATGCAAGCCATCCTGTTCGACAAAGTAGATATTGCGAAAGCCGTGAACGTACAGATGATCTCACTGGATCAGGCGCCGGATGGCTACGCTGACTTTGACGGCGGGGCTGCGAAGAAATACGTCATTGATCCACACAGCAGTGTAGCGGCATAACACCCTACACGTTCATTACAGCCATTCAGATTACCTATGACGTAAGCTGAATGGCTTTTCTGTTAAATAAGGTTACGACAACGTCACGCCATCAGTTCTGGAAACTGAGTACCGATGTAGTTCAGCAGTTCATCACGCGATACCGGCGGCGAAAAGAAATACCCCTGCACACACTCACAACCCAGCTCAGTGACGAGCGCTAACTGTTCAGCCGTCTCAACACCTTCTGCAACCGAGTGCATACCCAGGTTATTACCCATCTCCAGAATGGTTTTCACCAACAGATAATCATCTTTGTCAGATGCGATATCGGATACAAAAGAGCGGTCCACTTTAAGGACATCAAACGGGAAGTGCTTCAGGTAAGCCAGAG
The DNA here is from genome assembly GCF_041587635.1 of Pontibacterium sp. Taxonomy (NCBI): domain Bacteria; kingdom Pseudomonadati; phylum Pseudomonadota; class Gammaproteobacteria; order Oceanospirillales; family Oceanospirillaceae; genus Pontibacterium; species Pontibacterium sp. The sequence goes on from NZ_JBFGYC010000556.1 coordinate 1,536, forward strand.
AGGAATATCCCGTGCCGAAGTCATCCAGCGACAGCCTGAACCCATCTTCTTTCAACAGGTTCAACTGACGCTCGGCCAGCTTGGGATCCTTCATCATCAGGCTTTCAGTTAACTCTATCGTCACCAGTTCAGGAGATACACCCGCTTGCAACGCCAGCTCACCCAGATAATCCCCCGTCTCGGTCAGATCCATGAATTCCTGCGGCGAGCGGTTGATCGCAACCCCAATAGGCTCACGCAATGCCAGGTTGATCTGATAGATGTCGGACAGCGCCTGTTTGACCACCTGGTAACCCAGCTGCTGAATCAGTCCGGAATGCTCAGCAATTTCTATAAACTCGTCAGGCCGCACAACCCCCAGCTCAGGATCCGTCCAGCGAACCAACGCTTCACAACGTCTGATCGTGCCCGATGCAAGGTTAATAATTGGCTGGTATTTAACTTCGAGACGCCCCTGCTCCAACGCATCAGCCAACCGCATACGGATATCCTGATGACGCTCTGCAGCGATACGTAGTTCAGGGGTAAAGAATGCATAGGTAGACCCCCCCGCGTTCTTAGCCTGATACATCGCCTGATCCGAACACTTAAACAGCTCGCCTGTATCAGCCCCATCATCAGGAAAAATACTGACACCGATCGACGTCCCACAACGTAACCGCAACCCTTCTATCTCTATCGCGGGTCTAAAGCAATCCAACAGGTCTGACACCCTGTTTTCGACGCTATGAATTTCCGTGAACTCAGTAAAAATGGCGAACTCGTCGCCACCCAAACGCGCCAGGATATCACCGCCACCAACACAGCCTTTGATCCTTCGGGCAATCGACTGTAACAACAGATCACCCACGCCATGTCCCTGAGTATCATTCACACTTTTAAAATCATCGACATCCAGCGAAATAAACGCACCGAAATTACCGCGCGCTTTAATATTGATCAGCTCGCGTTCCATCTGTGCGTTAAATTCGTATCGATTCAACAATCCGGTGAGCGAATCATGGGTTGCCTGATAGGAGATCAGAACCTGAGCTTCTTTCTCTGAGGTAATATCACGATGGATCGCAACGTAGTGCTTGGCCTCAC
>NZ_JBFGYC010000557.1:0-2618 GCF_041587635.1 Pontibacterium sp.
GAAATTGCTCTGGCAAAAGGTAAGAAACAGCATGATAAACGCGCTGACGACAAAGATAAGGATTGGGCAAGACAGAAACAACGTCTCATGGCAGCGAAGTAATTCTTCCTTCTTTATTGTCTTAGGCTATAATGGCCGCACATTTTGGGGGTGACTTGGCTTCGACGCTGATTGCGAAACCTCAGGTGCATGTCGTGAGTGTAGTGAATCACGTAAATAAATTACTACACAGTTATAGTTGCTAACGACGATAACTACGCACTAGCAGCATAAGCCTGCTACGCCACACTCTCAGGTGTCTGTAACTAAGAGGTTCGTGGTGTCATTCGAGACAGAATCGCCCGGAAGCTTTGTCTCAAGCTGAACGGTTAAAACTAAAGAGGCTCGCCCTAAACGCCCTGACCCTTGGGCCGTGATGGGTTAACTTAATAAAGGTGTCTAAACATGTAGATCCGGGGGCAGAGGATTGGCGGACGCGGGTTCGAAACCCGCCACCTCCACCACCTTTCTCTTTATAGGTCTTAGACTTATAAAGAACCCAAACGAAAGGGACCTCTTTTGGTCCACAAAAAAACCGGCTTAGGCCGGTTTTTTTGTGCCTGTTTTTTAGACTTAAGACCATACTCCACCCGCTACCTTCCCACGCTGTTTAGCGTATCTCACCTGAATATCAAACACCCACAAAATAAATATTTTTTAACCATAAAGCAGAAATCAGACAAATTTCCTTAGATATCTTTATTAATCACCAAGAAATGCTAATATTTATTTATCCAAGTAAATAATCCATGCTTAAAACTTAACAATATTTGGTTATTTTTATGACTGAGAAACCTGAAACGGCCGATGATGCTCTGTCATTGATGAACGAAGTCGGCAGTTATATTGATGCTCAGGCAAAAGAGATCGCTCAGTTACGCGGCCAGCGCCATCTCAAACCGTTCGATGAAGTCGGTTCAACGATTCGCGAAGCCCGACTACGTCAAAACCTGACCCTTGAGAATCTGGCGAGTTACAGCGGTGTTTCCGAGGTCACAATTGGCAAGATCGAAAAGGGGCAGGTTAACGTCAATACGAAAAAACTGCGTGCGGTGCTCAAGGCACTGGGTATGGACCTGTGGGTCGGATAGCCGAAGTGTATTACAACGGTTATCGGGCGGGTACGCTGACTGAGACAGATGACACGCGTTACCGCTTTGAATACCACCCGGATTATCTGGCTCATGGGGCACCGTTGGCATTTCGCTTACCGTTGCAGAACGCCCCCTTTGAATCTGATGTGCTGTTTCCATTCTTTGAGAATTTAGCATCGGAGGGCTGGATGAAAAGAATGCAATCCACCCGCATGAAGATCGATGAACAGGACACCTTCGGTCTGTTGATACGGAATGGTAACGACCTGATTGGGGCGGTGTCCCTGAAGGAAGTAAGCGCATGACACAGTGTTATATAACCTTGGACACCTTATCTGAACGGAACAGAAACCTGCTGATGAAAGATTCAGCGGCGATCAAACTGTACGGTAATAACAAGGTCAATGCTCGCTTAAACATCACCCGTCAGGAGTTGTTTGCCCAAGGTGCAAAGTTTACCCAAGGTATGTCGATCTCAGGCGTGCAGCAGAAGCTGTCCCTTAAACTCGACCCGACCACGAACACGCTGATCCCGACCGATAAAGACGGGGAGTATATTCTCAAACCGACACCCGACGGCCTGCCTTATTGTGCAGAAATGGAACACCTGAGCATGGAGATTAGCCGCGCCCTGAAGATTGAAACCGCGTTGTGCGGACTGGTGGAGTTCTCAGACGGGGAACGGGCCTATATCACCAGGCGGTTTGACCGCACTCTAAGCGGGAAACTGCATCAGGAAGATCCGTGCTCACTGTCTGACAAGCTCAAGGACGATAAGTACAACAGCACCTATGAAACGGCCGGTCGTATCCTTGCAGAGGCGACAGGTGGCAAGGTGGCCGTTCTGGACGACTACTTCAAGCGGGTGTTGCTGGCTTACCTGATCGGCAACGACGATCTTCACCTGAAAAATATCAGCGTCATGCGGTTACCCGATAACAAAGACCGCGTATATGACAAGCTGACACCCCACTACGATAACCTTTGCACTGAGTTTTATGAGACGGGCATGATGAACCACTTGGCAATGCCCTTGCTGGATGCCGATGACGATGCTTCACAGGGGTTTTCAGAGGCATACCAACATTTCGGATTCTACACCCGTGCCGATTTCATGACGCTGGCAGAAAACATTGGACTACCGGCGAAAGCCGCAGATAATTCTATTAAGGCGATCGCTAAAGCGATGCAGAAGATTAAGGACCTGATTGAGAACGCTTACATTCCCGGGGAATATAAACCGAAATATACTGGGCTAGTTAAGCAGCGCTACAAAGCAATCTGCGCAGAACACATATCGGTATAACACGGAAAGATGCTCAGTATGACTACTAAGCAGAGGGGCTATGGCTATTGTTCAGAGAGAAAAGCAGGAAAGAGCTGAGACGCAACAAGCGTAACCCGTCGCGTCCTAGCAATAGATAGAATCACATTTCGTCGATCTGACGACGGATATCTTCGATTTTACGCGCTACGACTTTTTCA
>NZ_JBFGYC010000558.1:0-2600 GCF_041587635.1 Pontibacterium sp.
AAGCTGACCGTCAAACTGATTAAAAGCAACGTCAGCAGCAGCTCAAACAGCGTGAATCCTTTAAGAGTCCGATGCTGCATCCTAGAAGCCGACATTTTGAATGGATAGAATACTCAGCATCATAACCAGCACAATACTGCCGATTATTATACCCATAATACCAATGAGAGCAGGCTCCATCAGTACCAGCATCCGGTTAATGCTCTCGTTCATCTCGTCTGATAATCGGCGCCCGATGTCTGAGAAAGCGATTCCCAGCGAAGCCCTGTCCTGGCTGACTTCCAGCAGAGAGGCGTGAAAGTCTGGGAGAAAATGCGCATTGATCAACGCCTCGGCAGCGTTTTTACCCTCTCTGATGCTGTTGGCTGCAGTCAGCAGAGATTGCTGGGATTGTGGATTGACTATGGTCTTGGCTGAGATCAACAGCGCATCGTATACCAGCAGGCCGGAACTGAGGGCCAGGCTCATCGCATTACAAAAGCGAATTTGATCAGCTTGCTGCAGATTGCCGCGGACTAATGGCAGTTTGAACAGAAACTTGTTAAGTACCATCCGGTACTGGGGATGTTTAAGCATCCAGGCAATCAAAAATGCAACAGAGAATGAGCCGAGAAGAATGTGGTACTGAAAGTCGATGGTAAAGTTACTGACGCTGATCAGTGCACTGGTATACCAGGGAATCGATTCTGCACCCTCAAAAATACCGGTGATGCGCGGCACGATAAAGTTGAAGATAAAAAAGATCGCCAGAATCGAGAAGGTGAGTATCGCCGCTGGGTAAATTGTAGCTTTCTGAATATCCTTACGTAACCGGATGCGGCTTTGCAGGCTCAGGGCGATAAAGTCGAATGTAGAACTCAGATTGCCGATTTTCTCACCCAACTCAATACTAGCAAGAAAAATATCGTCTATATGGTCCTCATATTCACGTAAGGCGTTACGAAAAGACTGACCGTCTTGCAGCTTCGTATGCAGATCTTCGACCAGTATTTTGATGTTCTCTGGCAGCTTTCCTCGTGCCAATAGTTCCATGGCGCGGTCGACTTTGACACCATTCGCTGCTAGGTACGCTAAGCGTGAAAAAACCGTTTCGAGTGCGTGATCATCTAACTGAAAGCGGGCGACAGTGCTCTTTTTATAAGGGGTGAGCTCCAGCAAAGCCCATCCACGGTCTTGTACGAATTGCAAAGCCTGTTGTTCTGTGCCTGTGAACTCACCTTCAATTCGCTTGCCTGCTTCATTAACTGCTGTGTATTTGAAACGCATACTTCTCAGCCCGCAACCCTGATAACTTCAGATAGAGTTGTTTCTCCGTTAAGTACACGCTCTATGCCGTCTTCGTATAAGCTTCTAAAGCCGCGATTGCGGAGGTGGTTCGCCGCATTGCTGGTAAACTGAGAGTCTTTTTTGATTCTCATGATATCGTCGTCCCACGGCATATACTCTGTGATCGGGATCCTGCCTTTGTAGCCACTGTGGTTGCACTGGTTGCAGCCTTTGGCTTCAAACAACGTACTATTTATACCTTGTTCGGCACGCTGCTGGATGGGTTCGACCAAGAGTTCCGGAAGCCCTTCTACTGGCGATTTACAGCCTGGGCACAATTTTCGTAACAGACGCTGGGCAACGATGGCGACCAACCCAGAGTTGATCAGATGCTCTTCGACACCGAGTTCCAGTAGTCGGGTAAATGCACCGGGCGCATCGTTTGTATGGACGGTACTGAAGACAAGGTGGCCGGTAATAGCGGATTGCAGGGCAATACGTGCAGTTTCAGCATCTCGGATCTCGCCGACCATTATTATGTCCGGGTCCTGACGGACAACACTTCGGAGGCCGGCTGCAAAATCGAATCCGATCTCTGGGTGTACTTGCATCTGGTTGAGACCCTCAATACTGTACTCGATAGGGTCTTCCAGTGTAATGATCTTACGCTGCTGGGTGTTCAGTCGATTAAGCAGTGCATACAGCGTGGTGGTTTTACCGCTACCAGTTGGGCCGGTCATCAGAATGACGCCCGATGTGCGCTGCAGATCATGAATGAGGTTGTCCTGCACATCCGTTGAGAGGCCGATATGCTCAAGGTCATGAGATACGCTGTCGTTCGACAGGAAACGCATCACCATACTTTCACCTTCCCCAAGTGGCAGTGCCGAAACACGGATATCCAGGGGCGCACCGTCAACTTCCTGCTCGATTTTTCCGTCCTGAGGACGTCGTCGCTCAGAGATATCCATCCCCGAAAGGATTTTAATACGTGAGATGGCTGCCAACTGTAACTGGGGAGGTAGTACATCAAGGTCACTCATGATGCCATCCACACGAATTCTAGCTCGGTAGCCGTCCTGGTACGGTTCAATATGTAAATCGGAAGCACCCGCTCTGAGGCTTCGGGATATCAGGCTATTCACCAGATTCACTGTTGGAGCTTCTTCTGCGAGCGCCAGGGTTTTTTCCGGATCGCTATCATCGGATAAAATCTGGTGAAGAGCTCTGCGCCGGTTCGCCAAGAGCTTTCGATAGCGTACCTCGTTGGTGTAGTAACAGAGGTAAGTGATGCCGTGCAAAGCCAGGTATTGTAAAGCTTCTGACTGCAGAGG
>NZ_JBFGYC010000559.1:0-2594 GCF_041587635.1 Pontibacterium sp.
AAGTTACTTGTCTGATTCGTGAGTTAGAGGAAGAGACAGGGGCGCAAGGTGTACGCAACGTCAAACCGTTTGCGCGTTATGATGAGTATCGTCCCTGGTACAAGTCAGACGCCGATGTCATTTATATGATCTCATACTGTTATGTTTGCGAGATTGACGAAGAGCTGGGTATGACAGCCCTTGAGTCACATGAAGTGAGTAACGGGATGACGCCGGTGTGGATGAATATCTATGAGGCTATTGCGCATAATGAAGCTGTGATCGCGAATAGTGATAAGAAAGGGCTCTCGATTGAGAGGGAAACTTTTTTGTTGAGAGAGATCGCAGAGACACTGGTGGAGCGTCAACTGACAGAGTCAACATAAGTGAGGATAGCTGTACCTAACTGTACCTAAAAAGGGACTTTATTGTTCCCCGTAGCCGCGTCGGTGTTCGGGGCGTTGACCATTAACAGTGCGAGTTTACGAATTGTCAGGCTTCGAGGTTTTCCTAATCCTATTTACGTTGGCCGTTGGTGTCTCTATTGCTTGGAGCACCCTACGTGTTGGCATATCCCCCATGCCAAGCTCAAAATCAGCACGGCAGGCGATAATGCGACTGACTGAGGAGACGGGTACTGGGGCGATAGTAGATTTGGGATGCGGTTGGGGCAATTTAGTCATCCCTCTTGCGCTTAAATACCCTCATCGACAAATAGTCGGCTATGAGTTGTCGATTATGCCTTGGTTAACGGCAGTAATAGTTAAAAAGATACTCAGGCTAAAAAATCTGAAGCTATACAGACAAGACTTTTTGAAGTCTGACTGGTCAGCTGCCGAGGTGATTGTGTGTTATTTGTATCCGGGCGGAATGGATTCAATAAAGAACAAAATCGAATCGGAAGAAAGTGATATCCGCTTTGTTGTCAGTAATAACTTTGCACTGCCTTCGCATCAGCCTGATAAGACTATTCGGCTCAATGATTTTTATAACTCCCCTGTCTATCTGTATCAGTTAAAGTCTACGCGGTGAGTGGTGGGTTAACCTATCATTGCCCACCATTCTGGAGCTTCATTTCGCCGTTTTGGTGGGATTTTGTATCTCTAACTCTCACTGACCGCATTGTGAACCAGACGATCCAGAGGGCTTTGTGTGCCTGCAAAGTGTTTGCCTATTACGTGGGTGTAGATCTGAGTTGTCTTTACATCGCTATGCCCTAATAGGTCTTGTACCGTTCTGATATCTTTGCCTGATTGAAGTAGCTCTGTTGCAAAAGAATGTCTAAATGTATGGCAGCTGATACGTTTATCGGTGATCCCGGCAGCTTTCGCCGCAGCTTTTAGATGCTTGCGTGGTACGGAGGCGTGGAGGTGGTGTCGGCATAAAATACCGGTAATCGGATGGTTGCATAATGTGCTGGAGGGGAACAGGTACATCCAGCTAGGCTGTCGAAAAGCATTGGGAAACTTTCGATGCAAAGCGTTTGGCAGAGAAGGGCCGTGACCGCTTTGGTTGTCCTTTTGTTGTAGCTGTTTCGCACATTCGATCTGACGCTGAATATCCGGTATCAGTGCCTGACTTAAGAGTGTCTTTCGATCTTTACCGCCTTTACCTTTTGTAACCGGGAGCGTGCCCCTATCAAAGTCTATATCCTGAATTCGTAAACGAAGGCACTCGGTAATGCGTAAGCCGCTGCCATAAAGAATTGAACATATAAGTCGGTACGGTTGCTTTAAACAATTGAGAAGTCTTTGAACCTCGGCAGGAGACAGCACCACCGGTAATCGTCGGTACTGTTTTGCATGTTTGAACTCCATGTCACCTAAAGGTTGATTCAGCACCTTATGGTACATAAAGGCGAGTGCATTCAGCGCTGTTTTTTGCGTATTTACAGCAACAAACTGGTCATTGGCGAGATGACTCAAAAATGCTTTTACTTCCGCAGGCCCCATTTCCGTTGGGTGGCGCAGGTTGTGAAAGCGAATAAAGCGTTTGATCCAGCTGAGATAGGTTTTTTCGGTACGGATGCTGTATCCGCGTAGCCTTATTTCGCGTCGTAGTTGATTCAAAAACGGGCTGCTTCCCATCGCCACACTCCTTGTGAACTGAAACTGGTTTTCTGTATATATATACAGTGAATTGATCGCTGTAAAGCTAACCGGAGCGTTCTCGCCCAAAAAATATCTGCAGGTGGCGTGTTTTTGCACTGGCGTAGACCCGGAAAATCTAGCATTATCAGATGGATAGGAAACGCACTGGGAAGATATAGCGCCAGTGCAAAGAATCAAAACGCGCATGCTCGTTTTCATCGGAAGAGAAGAAGCATACGATCCACAAAGTCCTTTCTCTTCAGATAGATGCCAACGTTTCTCACGTATTCGCGAGGGACGAAAACGCGGCGGCGCAGAATTAAAATGTTAGCCTGATGATGGGATTCTAGGATGAACCAAACTGATCAAGTAACGGAAATTAAAGAGAAACTATATCCTGTTGTTGGCTTGCTCGCTCGGTTGTTTGCAGACGAGGGCAATACAAAGGCGGTAGCTATACTAGCGCATTCTGAAATTACCATCGATCATACGGAATATGATAACTGGAATGGTGGAATTTACGGA
>NZ_JBFGYC010000560.1:0-2589 GCF_041587635.1 Pontibacterium sp.
AAGGTTGTCGCGGATGCTCGCGAGATGAAGCCTCGTCGTGTGGTTCTGACGGCTCACACGGATACATCAGGTAGTCGATCTCACAACGAGGCGCTATCTCAGCGTCGAGCTCAGGCTGCTGCGCGTATGTTGCGTGCTGAGGGTGTAGAAGTATCCGAAATTCGCGCGTCGCATTATGGAGAGTCAAAGCCGCGTGTATCAACCAAGGATGGTGTGCGCCATGCAGGTAACCGTCGAGTTGAAATTGACTTCGAGTGGTAACCGAGCACGGAAAATTGCTTGATATAAGGAGTGGTTTTAAACCGTTGGTTGAATAAATAAACACTTGTTTATTTATATCGATGTTGTTTAATAACCACTCATAATTTGTGTTGCTTTATGCGGCATGTGGTCTGTTGCGTTAGGTTATTAGCAGCGGGCTAAATACACTCTCATAAGTTTATTTTCTGAGAGTGTCGCTGGATGAGTTATCCGGCATGGAATTACGACGTGATGTGCTGCATACCGGAGAGGTTTCGACCCATGATCTGCTCGACAGATAACAAGTTTAAAAAGGCAATTAAGTGGATGGTTGGTCCAGCACTGATGGTGCTTTTGTCAGGTTGCTATGTGCCGCATGAAGCTGCCACTGTGGAAGATGGTAAAAAAGTATATGAGCAGGATCCATTGCCATACTTTGATACGGATTACCAGATATCTCCGGGGGATCGTCTGGAGGTTACGTATCACGTAGATGTTGAGCAAAAAGATCGTTACGAAATCGCTATCGGTGATCAGATCCGTATTGAATTCTATCACTACCCGCAGATGGACCGTACGTTGAACGTACGTCCCGATGGGCGAGTCACTGTTCCATATAAAGGTGACGTTATGGCGGCGGGTCGTACGCCGATGGAACTCTCTGCAGCGGTGAACGAAATCTATTCCGATTTTCTGACAATGCCGCAAAGTACCGTTTCCCTGATTCGTTACGGTGCGAAAATTCGTGAGCTGAAAGAAGCGATTCGTACAGCACCACGTGGTCAGAGCCGCGAAGCAGTTGTGCAGTCTGATGGCACGGTTAGCTTACCGCTGCTTTCCGCTATTAAGGTAGCGGGAAAATCAATCAATCAGGCGTCTGATGCGATCAACCTGGAATACGAGAAAAGTGTGCCAGGCATGTTTACGTCTACCGCGATATTGCAGGCTACGGGCAATCGGGTTTATGTATTCGGTGCGGTTCAACGACCAGGGTTTTATCAGTTGAATGGCCCAACTACTGTATTGCAGTCTGTTGCTTTGGCCGGAGGCTTTGCCGATTTTGGTGAAGCAGGCTCCACGCTATTGATCTCACGTGATGAATTTAACCGTCCAGTTGGGCGTCTGGTTGATCTGGCATCTGTACTTTCCAGTGGTAACTCAGGACAGGATTATTTCGTTCGTCAATCCGATGTTGTATTTGTGCCTACGACAACTCTGGGACGTGCGGCTCTTGTGGGTGATGCGATCCGACGGATGATCCCGGTGAATCTGGGCTTTACGTATACGCTGGACGACACAGTCGATCTAATTGGGCCTAACCAGTAATTCAGGTGAATACGCATTTTTTTGGGGTGATAATCAGTTATGGATAGTAGTACGAGCAACCGTAGAGAAGGTGGTAAGTTAACCTTCCGCGATATCGTCGCAATCTTTTTCTATACCAAGCGCGTCTTTGTATTCACCTTTATAGGTGTCATCATTGGAGCGTTGTTGCTGGCCTTCGTCAGTCCGTCTACTTATACGGCTAAAGCACGTCTGTTGGTAAAACCACGTATAGAAAAGCCAGTGGTGTTTGATGAGGGGGCAGATTCCCGTTTCAACGTAGTTGATAACGTATCTGACCAGACGTTGAACACGGTTGTTCACCTGTTTAGTTCTGCTGATGTGCTGCGTGAAGTGGTAGAAATGCACAATTTGGCGCCGATGGATGATGATTCAGCAGTGCTGGACGCAATTTCCGAACTTCGCGGCCAATTCCGTGCGGAACCGTTGGCAACATCAAATATCGTAGAGATTATCTACTCAGCACCGGATGCTGATCAGGCTCGTGACCAGCTAAACACTCTCTTGGATGCGTATATCGATTATTACATCGAGGTAAACCAGGGTCTGAAAGGCAGTCTTGAGTTCTTTGATGAGCAGGTTGCTTTGTTCCGTGAACGCTATATTCAGCTGAGTAATGAGTTGGCTGCAGCGCGTAAGAATCTGAATTTGGCGAGTCCAGAGCTGCAGGCTGATAATATGCTGGCAGTAGTAAGAAACCTTGAAACGCGAAAAGCGGAAATTGCGGGTCAGTTGAAGTCGTCCAAAGAGCGCTTGTCGTTCTTGCAGGGGGCTTATAACAAGGTTGGTACAGCCGGTTATGTCGGTTTAACGACTGAGCTCCGTCAGAACTATCCAGCATTAGTCGAGATGGAACGATCGCTCGCGCAGTTGATTATCAATAAGCAGACAGCAGAAAGTAACTTCCAGCCGAGTTCTAAGCCGGTGACTGATGCGGTTGAACAGTACAACAACATGCGCGGTCAGATTCGAGGTTATATTCGACAGGTGATCGGAAAGCTGCAG
>NZ_JBFGYC010000561.1:0-2584 GCF_041587635.1 Pontibacterium sp.
AGTTGGTACCTGAATACATGGGGTGCGACCCATGGGCAGGTCTTAATGGTTAGTCTTGCGTTCTTTCTTACTCCGCTGATCAGTATTTTGATTGGTGTGTTTTATCTCCGCGAGCGGTTAACACCCTTGCAAAAGTTGGCGCTGATTCTTTGTGCTTCTGGTTTTATCTACGCATGCCTTAACCTCGATACGTTTCCATGGATTACTGTCGGTATCGCGCTGGCATTTGGCTGTTATGGCGTGATCAAAAAGCAGGTGAAGATCGATACGCTGAACGGGCTGAGTGCCGAAGTGATCCTGATGATTCCGTTTGCCCTGTTTTACCTGATCGGTACGGCAGGCGAAACCCACTGGGAGGCCGGAGAAGGCGATGTGCGTTTGCTGTTGGCGCTGACTGCACCCATGACGATCTTGCCGCTAGGCTTGTTTGCTTTTGGCGTGGTGCGTATGAAAAACCTGTCATCCGTGGCCATCCTTCAATATATCGAACCCACCTTGTATTTCCTGCTGGCGGTATTCGTATTTGGTGAAGCGATTGATGCCGAGCGTCTCACCACATTTGGCCTGGTTTGGGCCGGGTTTATCGTCTTCTCTATTGATGCGTTGAAACGTGCAAAAGTGGCTAAATCAGCGGGTACCCTTGAGCTGGAAAAACCCAATATTTAGCGTTTGGGCGCTCATGTGAAAATGATACCCGGCTTTGCAGGGCGTGCGTATATGCAGTGCAGATACGGCCTGTTACGTCGGAAACGTTATCCCACCATCTTATCAATCGCCCTGAATGACTGGGCGTGTCACAAAATCCATCCTGTTTTGCTGCCAATTGGTCGAAATCGTCCTTTATAAGTGAAAACCATGACTTAGACTAAAGGAAGTAGGTACTATTACTTACTGTATTTGTATGTACCTAATAACAATAGTCACTAGAGCAAAGGGCGATAAGGATGCTGGAAAAGCGCGAGTTTTATATCAATGGGCAGTGGGTTTCACCTGTTCACACAAACGACTTCGAAGTGATTAATCCGTCGACGGAAGAACCCTGTGCAGTGATCTCTTTGGGTGCCAAAGAAGATACAGATGCTGCTGTAGCTGCGGCGCGTAACGCTTTTGACAGCTGGAGTCAGACCAGTAAAGAAGAGCGTATGGCATTACTGGAAAAACTCTATGCCATATATAAAGCGCGTTCGGCTGAGATGGCTGAAGCTATTTCAACCGAGATGGGCGCGCCGATGGCGCTGGCTAAAACCGCTCAATGGGGGGCGGGTGCAGGCCATATCAAGAACCTGATGCGTGCATTAAAGAACTTCGAGTTTGAGCAACCACTGGGCGATCACGCACCTAATAACCATATTCTGTATGAGCCGGTGGGTGTTTGCGGCTTGATTACGCCGTGGAACTGGCCGATGAATCAGGTGGCATTGAAGGTAATTGCTGCGATGGCTGCGGGTTGCACGATGGTGCTCAAGCCGTCTGAAGTATCTCCACTGTCATCTTTACTGTTTGCTGAGATGATTGATGAGGCAGGTTTCCCGGCAGGTGTATTTAACCTGGTTAACGGTGATGGTGTTGGGGTGGGCTCTGAGCTATCCGGTCACCCTGATGTCGATATGATCTCGTTTACGGGTTCCACCCGTGCGGGTGTGGCGATCTCCAAAAATGCAGCGGACACGGTAAAGCGTGTGAGCCTGGAGCTGGGCGGTAAAGGTGCGAATATCGTCTTTGCTGATGCCGATGAAAAAGCCGTTGTGCGTGGTGTGCGTCATTGCTTTAACAACACTGGACAGTCCTGTAATGCGCCAACGCGGATGCTGGTTGAACGCTCGGTTTATGATCAGGCGGTAGCGACAGCGGCGGATGTGGCAGCGAAGACCAGTGTTGATCTCGCATCTATCGAAGGACGTCATATTGGTCCAGTGGTGTCTGGTCTGCAGTATGAGAAGATTCAGGGGATGATTGATAAAGGTATCGCTGAAGGTGCGCGTCTGGTCGCGGGCGGCCCCGGCAAACCTGAAGGATTGGAAAAGGGCTACTTTGTGCGGCCAACCGTGTTCGCTGATGTGAATAATGAGATGGCGATTGCGCGTGAAGAGATCTTTGGTCCGGTACTGTCGATCATTCCGTTTGATAGCGAAGAGGAAGCGGTTCAGATTGCGAACGATACCCTCTACGGATTGACCAATTACATCCAGACGCAGGACGGTGAAAAGGCAAACCGTATCGCGCGTCAGTTGCGTTCTGGCATGGTCCAGATTAATGGTGAGATGTTGGGAGCGGGGGCGCCGTTCGGTGGTTATAAACAGTCAGGTAACGGTCGCGAAGGTGGTACCTGGGGGCTAGAGGAATTCCTTGAAGTTAAAGTGGTAACTGGTTGGTTATAAAAGAAAAAAATAATTATAAAAGGCGCCAATATTCGGCGCCTTTTTTGTGTCTGCGTACTTTACGCCTGGATCTGTTCTGTAGGGCAGCCTTGAGGCTGCCGGTAGGCTGAAGCCTACCCTACAGTTAGGATTGAAGCCTAAAGGCTGCCCTACAGATTCACCCTGTTGAAAAACCGGGTGTGCAATACCTAATGCATTGGTTTGGG
>NZ_JBFGYC010000562.1:0-2575 GCF_041587635.1 Pontibacterium sp.
GGATGAAATTACTGCGGGTAGGCTGCAGACAAAAAAAATGCCGTCGCAGGAAAAACCTACGATGGCACTTCAGGAAGAATCATCAGAGTATAAGTCAGTTCGTCCTTAAGGGGAACAGACCGCCCTCTGTCTTAGATAAACCTTCAGGCGGTGACCCAAATGACCTCGGCATCTGATTCGCTGGTGGATACCAGTGAGTGGCCCATTTCACAGTCATAGTAGGCAGAGTCACCTTCGAATAGTTCGATCGGTTCATAGAATTCTGTATAGAAGAGTAAAGAGCCTTTAAGTACAAACAGGAACTCTTCACCGTCATGACGCACCCACTCTGGATACTCTTCGAAGGAACGCGCGCGTACCGTCGTGCGGTAGGGGATCATTTTCTTGCTGGTCAGCTGAGTCGCCAGCATTTCGTGCTCATACGTCGGTGTTGGGTGCGGAGTACCAGTACCGCTGCGCGTAATGTCACGACGGCCGCCAGCAGCTGCACTGCGCTTTGGCTGGCTGAATAGCTGCGGGATATCGATACCCAGACCCTTCACCAGCTTATTCACTGCAGAGAATGTAGGTGAGATCTGTTCGTTCTCTATTTTGGATAATGTAGAGCGCGCCAGGCCTGTACGTTTGCTGGCTTCTTCCAGTGTCAGGTTCTGGCTCAGGCGAATTTCACGGACGCGTTTGCCCAACTGTAGTGGTTCTACTGCTGCTTCACTATTAGCGTCTGCACGTGAGATCTCTACACGTTCTTCTCTCAGGAAATGTGGTTCGTCAGACATCTTTTATTCACTCCTTAGCTCCTGACTCACTCCTTCAGGGAGCTGTTTCCAAAAATGGTACACAAGCGCAGGACTCTTTTAAAGGAAACAGAAGTTCGTTTTAGTTACGCTATCGATACAAAAGTTTCCAATAGGAAATTTTTGTTGCCAATTATGAAATCTGTTGCTAGTCTGAACAATATACGCGGTTGAGGCTACTTTTTAGCCAATGTGTTAATCCGATTTGCTTAGCTTTGTCAGAGTGCGAAGCTTGGGATGTCTCCTAATAAAGCAGTAAATAAAAATAAAGTTGGAGGCTTGAGTCATGCTACTCAGCATCTTTGATCTTTTTAAAGTGGGTATCGGTCCTTCCAGTTCACATACTGTTGGACCTATGGTTGCAGCAAACCGTTTCCTGGATGAGTTGCGCGACAAAAACCTTTTAGACGGCGTAAGCCGTGTGAAGGTAGATCTGTATGGCTCACTGGCCATGACCGGAGAAGGCCACGCAACGGATGTTGCAGTATTACTGGGTCTGTTGGGCGAACAGCCCGATCTGGTTAATCCCGATAAAGTGCCTGAGTACATTCAGCAGATTGATGACAGTGGTGAGCTGAATCTTGCCGGTCAGCGCATGATTCCTTTCAAGCGCGACACTGATCTGCCTTTCAACTTTGGTGAATCCCTGCCTAAACATCCTAATGGTATGCGTTTCTGTGCATTTGATGCGGCGGGTATCATCACACTCGATAGCATTTATTACTCTGTTGGTGGCGGCTTCGTTCTGAGCGACGCGGAAGCGGGCGAGAATGGCGAAAAGGCCGCGGTAGAGCACAGCATCCCTTATTGGTTCAACAACGGTGTAGAGCTTCTCGAGATCTGTAAGAAAGAGAACATCTCTATTGCTGATGTTGTACTGACCAACGAACGCTCCCGCATGGGCACCGACGAAAAGGTGAACGCTGCGGTGATGAATATCTGGCACGTGATGGATAACTGTATCCGCCGTGGCTGTCAGCAGACCGGTATCTTACCGGGTGGCCTGAAAGTTAAGCGTCGTGCAAATGAGCTGTATCGGGAACTAGTCGATCAACCGGAAAAAGCACTGCAGGATCAGCTGACGGTGATGGATTGGGTCAACCTGTATGCGATCGCAGTCAATGAAGAGAACGCAGCCGGTGGGCGTGTTGTCACAGCGCCGACTAACGGTGCTGCCGGAGTCATCCCAGCTGTACTGGCGTATTACGATCGCTTTGTCCCAAATGCCAATGAAGAAGGCATTGTGCGCTTCCTCGCAACAGCGGCAGCCATCGGCATGTTGTACAAAACAAATGCATCTATCTCCGCAGCAGAAGTGGGCTGTCAGGGTGAAATCGGCGTGGCCTGTTCCATGGCTGCCGGTGCACTGTGCGCGGTGATGGGTGGTACCAATGAGCAGATTGAAAACGCTGCGGAAATTGGTATGGAACACAACTTGGGACTGACCTGTGACCCTATTGGTGGTCTGGTTCAGGTGCCATGTATTGAACGTAATACCATGGGCGCAGTGAAAGCGATCAATGCTGCCCGTCTGGCATTACGTGGCGATGGTGAACACCACGTCTCTTTGGATTCTGTAATCGAAACGATGCGTCAGACCGGCGTCGATATGCAGGACAAATATAAAGAAACCTCAACTGGCGGGCTGGCTGTAAACGCCGTGGCTTGCTGATCCTAACCAGACAACAATAAACAGAGATAAACACTATGAGCATGAGCGATCTGTACCGCAATGACGCCGTGAGCGAGCAATTTTTCACCTGTGATCTGGCCGAGGCCGA
>NZ_JBFGYC010000563.1:0-2559 GCF_041587635.1 Pontibacterium sp.
GCCTGAATGCACGTATGATCAGCGGTAACTATATCGCTGCCTTCAGTACTCGAATTCTGAAAATCCAAAATACCCCGTTTACCTATTGGCACCTGGAATACCCGCAGCAATTGGAAGTACGCCGGATTCGCAAACATACGCGTGTGCCTGTCAGCCTCAAAGTATCCATGGATGAGTATGAAGAGGGCAGTTCTACAGTGGGTATTTGGCCTTGTAGTGGCTTCTGTACTGATATTTCACTGGTGGGAGCCTGTATCGAGGTTTCGTCCCCACTGGGGAACATAGGTGATCAGCTCTACCTGACGCTCAGGGTGTCGGTGGCTGATATTGATCAGGTCATTCTGGCGCCGATTATCATTCGTAATATAAATCAGATCGAAACAGATCCGGTGAACGTATACCGTCATGGGGTTGAGTTTCTTGAATTGGACGAAGATACCCGTCTGATTCTGGCAAGTTTTGTTTATCAGCAATTCCTGGTTGAAACCGGGAGCCTTGATGAACTGGGATAGAGGTAGGTTACGTGTTTAGACTGGGCTTGATTGTTAATCCACTGGCAGGTGTTGGTGGCAGCGTTGCATTAAAAGGCAGTGATGGCGAAGAGACGGCGCGCAAAGCACTGGAGCTGGGGGCAGAACCTAAAGCGAATCTGCGTACCTTGCAAGCATTGGACGTGCTCAAAGGATTGGAGCTGAAAGTTGTCACCTATCCGGCGGAGATGGGTGAACAGGTGGCGCGTGATGCCGGATTTGAGCCTGAGGTGATCGGCAGTATTAGCAGTGGTGTAACGTCTGCTGAGGACACTGAGCGAGCCGCGAAAGAGATCGTAGAGCACGGTGTCGACCTGATCCTGTTTGCAGGAGGTGATGGCACTGCGCGGAATATTTGTAACTCTCTGAACGACAGCTTCCCGGTGTTAGGCATTCCGGCGGGCGTTAAGATTCATTCCGGTGTGTACGCGGTGACTCCTAAGGCAGCGGGCGAAATTGTTGCGATGTTGGTTCGGGGCGAGCTGGTGACGTTGGGTGACCAGGAGGTGCGTGACATTGACGAAGCGGCATTCCGGACCGGTGTTGTGCGCGCCAAGTATTATGGTGAGTTACAGGTACCACAAGAGCATCGTTATCTGCAGCACGTTAAAAACGGCGCTAAAGAAAGTGAAGAGCTGGTGCTGGATGATATCGCAGCGGATTTTGTTGAAAGCATGGAAGATGATGTGCGCTACATCATGGGATCAGGCACCACCGTACAGGCGTTGATGGACGAACTGGGTTTAGGTAATACCTTGCTGGGTGTTGATCTGATTGAGAATGGTGAAGTGATTGCCGCTGACTGTACGGCTGAGCAGTTGCTTGAACTCACCGAGGGCGTTGAAAGTCGTTTGGTGATCACCGTCATTGGTGGGCAAGGACATATTATCGGGCGAGGGAATCAGCAGTTGAGCCCTGAGCTATTAACACGCCTGGGTAAAGAAAACGTCATCGTCGTCGCGACAAAAACCAAACTGCGCGAACTGGACGGGCGCCCGCTCATCGTAGATAGCGGTGATACAGGCGTCAATAAGCAACTGTCCGGGGTGATTCCGGTGCGCACCGGCTACCACGATTCAGTGTTATACCGTGTGGCGGATCTCTGATCAGCCCGCTAAGCTGAAATAGGCGTCTGTGGCGGAGGACTGACATGCTATTTCATTGGTTACGATTTCTAATTTTGCTGCTGGCGCCAGCCTGGATGCATGATCGTACACCCGATGAAAGGCACTTCTTTCGCCGGCGCTTTACCCTTAAGCACTATAAAAAGCGTAAGAAAGTACGTTACATCTGGTTATCTGCAATTTCTGTGTGGCTGATCAACCCTACCTTACCCATGATGATCTTCGTTGGTTTGTTATCAACATTTCTATCCTTCAGTTTACTGGACGAATCTTCCTGAAACTTTTCTGTCATACGCGCGCTGTACAGTCTCCGCAAAGTTTATCGTACTGACTTCAAGAGGCTTGAGATGAAAAAACTGATTGCTGGTGCCGTGATTGCAGGTGCCCTGATGAGCGTTTACGGCTGCCAGTCCACAGCGACTAAAGAAACGGCTAAGCCAGTTGCTGAAGCTCCAAAGCTGAACAACGATGACCTGTATGAAGTGATTCAGGAAGGTCGTTACTATGTATTTGATGATTTTAAAACGTACCAGTCTTTCCTGACGGTTGGTGAAACCTCTTACCGCAAAGTGTTCATCGGTGGTGGTCCACACGGTGAAACACTGGTGCATGGCCTGATGGGTAAGGATAAGAAAAAGCTGTCTGGTATCGCGGGTGTAGATATGTTCGCAGGTAAGCTGGAAGCAGCTGAAGATTTCTACGGCGAAATGCGCGGCGAAGATGGTCGTCTATATGTATTCAACAGCCTGAAAGATATGGAAGATCTGCGTAAGGTTGGCGAAGCGCCATATCGCTTCACTCAGATTGGTGCAGGCCCTCAGGGACAGACGGTTGTATTCGTGCTGAACAAAGGCAACAAGAAAAAAGAACCCGTTGCACTGGTTAGTCGTTTTAAGGCGATGAAC
>NZ_JBFGYC010000564.1:0-2552 GCF_041587635.1 Pontibacterium sp.
ATAGTAGCTTATTGGGTGGTGGCGGTGTGGATGGTGCTATTCATCGATCAGCAGGTCCGGATCTATTGGCTGAATGTCGTACGCTGGGAGGCTGTGATACAGGCAATGCTAAGTTAACGGCAGGCTATAACCTTCCTGCAAAATACGTGATTCATACGGTTGGTCCCGTGTGGCGGGGAGGTGACTCAAATGAGGCTGAAATGCTGGCAAGCTGTTACCGGTGTAGTTTACGCTTAGCGGCAGACGCGGGTGTTCAGAGTATTGCTTTCCCGGCGATCAGTTGCGGTGTCTATGGGTATCCTTTGGAAGAGGCGGTAGGCATTGCGATTGCTACAGTGAGGACTGAACTGCAGCAACTATCCTCGATAAAACATGTTGTTTTTTGCTGCTTCAATGATGAGATGGAGCGGTTGTATCAGCAACAGCTCGCACCTTAGTCTGTCCAAACAGTGATAGAAACGAAGTTGAGGTTACTCGACCGATTTTCCCACCGGAACCCAGTATTCCAGTACTGAATCGGGATGCTCAAACGCGAATCTTTCATCGTAGAGTTCCAGTTCAGGGCCCCCAGTATGACGGTATTCGCTGTTGGGTAACCAATCGCGGAAGATTGTTGTTAATGTGCGCTCTATCTCGCTGATTGGGCCACGGTGAATGAAGCAGGCATACGTCTGCTCGGGTATGTCTAAACGGTCCATTCCCTTGCAGGGCTGAGCCTTTTCATTTTCAAATGCTGCCCAGTAAGTCAGTCCTTCAAGCTGATCATTGGCAGTAGATGAGTCTATAACACCCCAGAACACCTGCTGCTGTATCTGTTGTTGATCAAGCTGTATTTGAAACCGGCGCCAAAGATCGGGTAATACCCGCATATTGTTCGGTGTTGAAGAGCCGGGCGCGTTAAAGCGGGTGTTCATTCCCCACAATGTTTTAGCGGCGTGGGTGACGATCACAGGTTCCATGATGGTATCTCCATATGAGTGGACAAAAAGTGTTGGATCCAATCGAGGAAAAAGGCCGATAAGTTCGCCGCGTATCCGATAACGCCTGGGGGCCAGCCCAAAGTACTGGCTAAAGGCGCGACTGAAGCTTTGTTGGTTATCAAACCCAAAGGTCAGGGCAATATCCAGAATCTGTTGCTCAGTTTGTATCAGAGAGATCGCGGCGGCACTGAGTCGCCGGTGACGATAATATTGCGCTACGCTGTAACCAAATCGTGTCTGGAAGGTGCGCTGTAGTTGCCAGCGAGACCAGTTTACAGACTCCGCCAACTGGTCAACATACAGGGACTTCGACAGGTGATCTTCTATAAGATCGACAACCTTGACCAGGCGCTTTTGAGCGTTCATCTATTTTCCTCGACGAATAATTCTTCGCCCAGTATGCCTGAAGGCTGGGAAGTGGTTTTGTCTGTATGGAGCATGTTAACGGGAAAAATAAAAATGGGCCGCATCTGCGACCCATTCATTATGGTGAAGATAAAACCTAGATGGTCGGGTTTATTATGTCCAGATTAACGCTCTATCTTGATCGAACGGGGTTTCATCGCTTCCGGGATTTCACGAATGAGATCTACATGCAGCAGGCCATTTTCCATATGTGCTTTCATGACTTTGACATGATCCGCCAGTTGGAAACGACGTTCAAAGTTACGCGCGGCAATACCCTGATATAGATACTGATGCTGATCTTTGTCGACGTGTTTAGTGCCAGCAATCAGCAAGGTCGAATTCTCGCTTTGTATATCCAGTTCTTCGATAGTGAAACCCGCGACCGCCATCGTGATGCGATATGCGTTTTCGCCCAGTAGTTCGATGTTGTAGGGCGGGTAACTCGGCTGGTTGTCGTTGCGGCTGGCGTTGTCGAGCATGGAAGCCAAACGATCAAAGCCAATGGCGGAACGGTAAAGGGGAGAAAGGTCAAAATCACGCATATACATATCCTCATCAAGCAATATGGAACTTTAGATAGAGTGCCTGCCGTAAGCGCTGCATATCATCAATGCCAGCATATCGGTCAGGTATGGAAGCGGGCCTTACAGTTAAGCACCCGCTTAATCACTATCTGTGGGCTGAATAGGATATTTCAAGTATCGACGTATGAGGGATTAGCTTTTGCCGCTAAATTCATCGACATCGTTGGTGATGTTGACTTCTGTGAACGCTGAAGGGATGCGGTAGTCATGTACGCGTTCCCAGCCATCACCCTCAGGTGCACGTTCCCATACGGTGCCGGCGTTGTATTCAACCAGATCGGTGATGGACGGATCGAGTTTGACCATCTTCTCTACGTCCACCGGAATCAGGTTGGTTACTTCATCTTCCAGATATTCCGGTGTTTCGTAACCGGTGAACATACGCCATCCGGTATCGTTCAGATGCTCAGGTACGGTTTTATACATGAAGCGTACAGGGAGCTTCTCTTCAAAGACCATTTTTGACACCAATGCCAGAAACCCATTTTTGGTCTGGTTGGTTTCGTCATCAGCGGAAGCAGGCTTATCGATATCAGGTGATTTCATAACATCTCGTCGTGGCGGGTAAATCAAAAACAAG
>NZ_JBFGYC010000565.1:0-2551 GCF_041587635.1 Pontibacterium sp.
ACCGCGGCCCAGGAGTCATCCTGCAGCTTCACAACAGAGATACGACCAGACAACGAACCTAAGTCGGGTAGATCTGAGGCATCCAAATCCCAAAGCACGTCATTGACGTTAAACTCATCCGGTACAGAGACGTCCAGCGCAAATACGCCGGCACCACCAACACCTAATGATCCTAGCAGTACTGATCTCCAACGTTTTGCACTGCTATCCGCATCACTGAAGTTAATATAAGCATCGGCCACAATCGCCGGTCCATCGACAAAATAGCTGTGTGAATAATCTGGGTCGGTCAGGTTACTCAATTTGCCGTAAACGCTCTTGGGGATGTAAGCAAAGGCTTCCTCACCTGCACATTTAGCACTGGTTTCTGTACAGGTCGCAACATCAACGTCATCAGCCAAATCACTATCCGCTGTCGCATAAAAGCCGTGCAACATTCCATCATTCGCGCCCACATAGACCATAGGACGCTTCGTACGCTTGTTATTTTTGAGGTAATAGTAGTAACTGCCCGCCGTATCACTTTCTGCCGTTTCCAAACCATGATAACGGTGGTTTTCATCGTAGGTATAAAAGGCATCAGAGTTCACGATATCGCCCAACAAACTGCTACGAGACCGGAACTTTGTGCCTTCCTCCGTTTGATCCCCTCGAAGATAATCAACACGAAACTCTGCTAAGTTATCTGCCACATCCTCCAAAGCATTCAGCTTCGAGCGTTGCTCATCGGAAAAACCCGTGCTATTGCTCAGAGCCCCAACACTAAACTCGAAACCGGCATCGCCATTGTGACTAAATATGTTCCTGCGCGTATGGATCGGGATCAGATCAGCAGCATTCCACGCCTGATCTTCCAACTCCAGCGTAATCTGATTGATCGGAAATGCCAGCAAATGCCCCGTCCAGATACTCGGCTCAAACCTAGTCACAAAAGCAGTGGTTGCACTGCTGGCGCGCAGCGACGTCACTGACAGCATGTTCGAGCCCACGGCATTAGCCTCATTTTCAGAGGCGAGCTCAACGTTGAATAGAATATCCTTAAGCGCGTCGACCAGTTCTTCACCATCACTTGGATCATGAAACCGGCCCCGGCCATTCCAGGCAGCATGACGCATATCGTCGATAGTTTCTTTATGGCTATTCACACGATCAGTCCAAGTAAAGGGCTCCGTCGCTGAACTTGGTCCTGCACTTAATGTCCCCTCCAATCCAAGCGCCACCATATGGGTAGACATACGCTGGATAATATTAGGGTTATCTTCATCCGGGTAGAGATCACGTTCATAAAAGAACATCGCCGCATCGGCTAGAGTATCGAAATAATCATCGGCATAAGAATCTTTTGGCGAGATACCAGCAACCCACTCGCCGTCGTAGTCAGAACTATTGTCACCATCTATATGTTTACGAAGGATTCGGCGCGAATAGTTACTACTGTCTGAACCATTTTCATACCGACCTGCAATAACAACAGTAGCGTTATTCTGACAAACGCCTCGTGCATCACTGATTACGATAGGGGATTCTGGCTCGGCCTCATCACTATCATATCCAAACAGCTCCCTCACACCTGAGGTATCACCCGATTCATATACCTCTTCACGCTCAAAGTAGTTACCAGCAGCTTCATAGGTACGGCGGACTTGAGAAATATCTTTTCCTACTGCTTTCGTATCAAACGCAAAAACCCGGGTTAACAATTCCTCTTTGTTTGCCTTAGCCTGCGGGTCAATCGGAAAAGAAATATCATCTACATCTTTAATTTCAGCTCCGCGGCTAACCGTATTATGGAATTTCTCGGTACTGGAAAATCCGATTCCGATACGTGCTTGAGATTTATTGATGACTTCGGCTAAGGCGTATTTAATGACATATTCACGCTTACGGTGATACGCGTACCAATTGGCAAAATTAATCTGCTCTGCGGATGACATATCAGCGACAGAGACGCATATGCTACTGGCAAGCTTCTCGTTACCTTCCCCTTCTTTGCAGTCGGAGTGTAATTGAGTCGGAACCGAACATTCCCCTTCATCATACTCACCATTATCATTGCCATCCGTCCAAACAAGATAAAATGCCTGAGACAGATCTGTGTGATTGTCTTGGTTTCTAGCAATCTCATCGGCATCTGCTATTCCCACATCTTTCGGTAAATAAGGATCGAAGGGTACAGAACTGATATTGGTCTGATCTTGAAATATATTACCTTCTGAGTCTGTTCCCCACCAAGGGCGATACGTTTTAGACGGGTCATACGCCAGCTTATTGTAGCGGGTACAATGTGGCGCTATATCATTAAATTTATTGAGACTTTTATACTTAAAGTAAAAGCGATAGTCATCAATCCCTAAACGTTCCTCCTCCTCCCTATCCATGAGTTTCTCAAAATCCAAGCTCAACGCATCATCAATCAAAAACAGGATATTTGCCTGTGGCACATCCTTTAGATGCAACGTTGAATCAGCCTGTAAAGGCTGACTCAAGACCAACAAGGTAGATACAGCTGTTAATAAGTTAAAGGCAACCGGGAAGCCGTCCTGAAACATTC
>NZ_JBFGYC010000566.1:0-2547 GCF_041587635.1 Pontibacterium sp.
CTAATTGACTCATCGTCTTTAGCAGGGCGACTATGCGATTACAGGTCGCGGGTGCCAGTGCCTTACGATGAGTATTTGCTGTATTTAGATCAAGTTGCAGCTGTAGTACATGCGACGCCTTTAACTCACGAAATAGCAGATGTCCGTATCGGGGCTCGATATGTTTCATAAACCGCTGTCGTTCATGATCCCATGAACTATAACGGGTATGCTTTTTTTGATACGGCAGATAAGTATTCCAAAAGAATTCAGCAATAGTGGGCTGCATTTTTTGTGTTTCTTGTTCTGCTTTAGGGTCGATGCCTTCTGCTAACATTGCTCTATATCGACGTGCAGCTTTACGAGCTGTGGCAACATTGATATCAGGAAAACGACCAAGAGCGATACTTCGCTTACGTGAGTTGAACGTGTAACGAAAAAGAAAGCGTTTGTTCCCGCTCTTACCGCTCAAACACTTCAAGCCTAAAGCGCTACTACCATTATCTGATACATCACTCACTTCGAGGTCGGTACTCGCAGACGTTGGGGGGTTAGCGGGTAATGCCCGAATGCGGGCGTCAGTGAATTTAAATTGCTTGTTCATTGAAACCTCCGGAAATGGATATCCAGGGTTTTGATATACGTTTGATGGGATTGTTAATACGGTTATGAGTTGGGCAATTTATAAAGTAAAAAGACCGTAGCCGGACCGGAAGTAGACCAGAAGGGTGCGTCGTAGCTCTCTCTGGTAATACTTGAGTTATAAAAGCAGCGTTAGAGGGTAGTGCTTAGTTCTGTAGATTGATGGATAGCTTTGCGCACAGAATCCGCACAGAGGGCTGCCTGGATATGGACCGGAGGAGGTAATGTAGACGGCGTTAAAAGAGAGGCTTGGGGTGTATTTAATGGCTATTAAATGGACATTGGAAACTTGATGAGGAATTTTAGGCACAAAAAAATCGAGGGCTAGTTAGCGCTCGATCTTGAAAAAATCTCTTATTTTTCAAAGAGTTTGGTACCAGTGAGCGGACTTGAACCGCTACGCCATTGCTGGCAACGGATTTTGAATCCGTCATGTCTACCAATTCCATCACACTGGCATCGTACTTTACATTTGCGCCTATTCTAACGATCAGGATTCATAACACAAGGCCTTTTGAATCCCCTATGTCTACCAATTCCATCACACTGGCATCGGTCTTGTTGAGCGTCTTCCTGTACGTGTAGATCCTGTAACACAAAAGCCCGTTGAGCCTCTGTCGTTAGCAATTTCACTACGGTTGCACAGCAAAGAGAGGCGTATTATAGAAATCTTTTACGTGACGTCAATGGGTTAGTGTCATTTGTCTGCAAAATTTTTGCGATTCCTTTAGAATACGCGACCTTCGAATTGCGAGTGTAAGTACGCTAGATGCAGGTTAAAGATTTTCATTTTGAGCTTCCCGAGGAGCTGATCGCCAGCTTTCCGCTGGAAAAGCGGACGCAGAGCCGATTGCTTTGCCTTGATGGGAACAGTGGTGAGCTGACTCACCGACACTTTGCCGATGTGCTGGATCTGGTTGAGCCGGGTGATCTGGTGGTGTTTAACGATACCCGCGTGATCCCTGCGCGTCTGTTTGGCCAGAAGGAAAGCGGCGGTAAAATTGAGGTGCTGATAGAGCGGGTGCTGGATGAAAAGCGCGCGCTGGCCCATATCCGTTCCAGCCGGTCGCCGAAGCCCGGCGCTAAGCTGCTGCTGGAAGGTGATCTCGAAGCAACGATGGTGGCGCGCCACGATAAGTTGTTCGAGCTGGAATTTGAGCTGGACGGTCATTTGATTGCCGCGCTGGAGCAGTTTGGTCATATGCCACTGCCACCGTATATGAAGCGTGAAGATCAGTTGTCTGATCGTGAACGTTATCAGACGGTGTATAACGCTAAGCCAGGCGCGGTCGCCGCGCCAACGGCAGGCCTTCACTTTGATGAGGCGTTGCTGGCTCAGCTGGAAGAAAAGGGCGTAGAGAAAGCCTTCGTGACCTTGCACGTGGGTGCGGGGACCTTTCAGCCGGTGAAAGTGGACAGCATCGACGAGCATAAGATGCACGCTGAGTATATCGAAGTCAGCGAAGCCGTCTGTGAACAGGTGAAAGCGACTAAGGCCCGCGGCGGTCGTGTGATCGCGGTGGGCACAACCAGTGTGCGCTGTCTGGAAACCGCCAGTAAAGAGGGTGAGATCCAGCCGTATATGGGCGACACCGATATCTTTATCTTCCCCGGTTATGAATACCGCGTGGTTGATGTGCTGATTACTAATTTCCACCTACCGGAATCCACCTTGCTGATGCTGGTGAGTGCCTTTGCGGGTTACGAACATGTGATGCAGGCATACAAGGTGGCGGTAGAAGAGTGTTACCGTTTCTTCAGTTACGGTGATGCGATGTTTATTACCCGTAAGACCGGGTCTTTGGAGGCAAAGTGAGCCGAGAGTGTTTCATGAAGTTTGAGAAGCTGGCTGATGACGGGAAAGCCCGTCGTGGTCGCCTCTCATTCCCACGCGGTGAGGTGGAAACCCCTGCGTTTATGCCGGTA
>NZ_JBFGYC010000567.1:0-2546 GCF_041587635.1 Pontibacterium sp.
CATCTCTCCGCCCAGCAGGTATACCGGTGGCACCGGCATGCCAGACGCCAGCGCCATCTCCTCAACGACATTGAGAATACGGCGCTCCTCCGGATCATCACTATTGGGGTAGATACGATGACCGCCCAAAGATTCAGCGATCCGTTTACCGCCTTCGGCAAGCTGAAGCCGTTTATAGATAATCGCCCCCAGCACCACACACCAGACAGCCATTCCAATATAGATAAAACGACGCCAGCTAAAAAAGTCCCAGACCGTGTATCCACCTAGCCCGGCCTCTTCAATATTTGACCAGCCAACCATTAAGGCGACACAGAAGTTCGCAAAAAAGACCAGCAGCGTTACGGCAAGAATGAACAACACGACCAGCCAACCGGTGTTACGACGTGCGCGATCCTGATGCGCAAAAAAATCCATTTTTTACAACTCTGAAGTAGATTTAGAAAGACACTTTAGGGGCAGCCTGAATCACAACACTGTCTTCAAACTCCAGCAATGAAGCATCGTCTGGATGACCAAAGGTGGATGCGAACAGCACGGGCGGGAAGGTCTGACGATAGGTGTTGTAAGCGGTCACGGCATCATTAAACGCCTGACGAGAGAATGCCACCCGGTTTTCAGTGCTGCTCAACTCTTCAGTCAGCTGCATCATATTCTCGTTGGCTTTAAGATCTGGATAGTCTTCCATCACCAGGTTGAGACGGGACAGTGCACCTTGCAGAGCACCTTCCGCACCGGCCAGACTTTGAATAGCAGCCCCCTGAGTAGGATCAGCTGCAGCACCTTTTAGCATCGCAGCCGCTTCGTTACGGGCTTCGATCACTGCGGTCAGCGTGTCTTTTTCATGTGCCATATAGGCTTTTGCGGTTTCAACCAGATTAGGGATCAGATCGTATCGACGTTTAAGCTGAACTTCGATCTGGCTGAACGCATTTTGGTAGCGATTCTTCAGTGTCACCAGTCGGTTGTAGATACTGACCACAAACAAAACCAATGCCACAACAACGGCCAAACCAACGATAGTACCGATATCCATAATTCTTCCTTGCTGATAAGTTTCAGACACAATTCCTGCCGGCAATTACGCCAACACGGAATAAGAAAGATAGCTCAGTGAGATGAAATATCGACCCGGATGGATCTATTTCTGCAGGACAAGCGGAGGGAGATCAACTTTTTGTTCAGTCAAAGCACGCTCGGCATCGAGGAACACCTCACGTTTCGGCTAAAAAACACTCAGCAGCGTACGCCGTTCATCAGATTAAAGCCCGCAGCGCTCAATCACTTCAGGACTGCGGGGTAGCTGATCACATTCAGCAGTTAGTCCTGCGTACGGCAACGCTCAGCAGGTACAAACAGCTGCGTCATAAGGTAGGTTTTGAAATCGTCAGGGTAATCCATAAAGGTCAGCGCGTGTTCCATACACGCCAGCCAGGCATCGCGTTCAACCGCCCCGATCGGCAGATGAGCGTGAGCGTGTGGAATACGAATAGAACCGTATTTTTCAGAGTACAGCTTTGGGCCACCCAACCAACCGCATAAAAAGCGCGACAGCTTATCACGTGACTCTTCCAGATCATCCGGATGCATTTTGCGAATACCCTGCGCAACCGGCAAGCTCTCCATCGCATCATAGAAGTGATCAACCAGCACACGAATACCTTCCACGCCGCCCGCGGACTGGAAGGACGTATCACCCATACCGTAGGCCGGTTGAGTCGTATCAGGCTCAGAGATGGAATGCATGATCAGCTCCTACAATGACTCAGCAACAGCAGCGTTGTCAGATTCAGAATTCTCCATCTTTTCGCGGTCAGCCTTTGAAACATAACGCGGCTTGTTGGACATCTGATTTTTAGCGTTGGCCTTTTTAGCCTTCTTGGTCAGAATCTGTGTGATCTTTTTACGTCTGTTCATTGTGCTGCTGTAAACCCGTTAGAGATTTTAAGAGCTACATGATACAGGTAGAAGTGCGCTGGGTGTTAGGGAACCCGCGAACAAGTGCAAAGAAAGGAAAAGCCATCGGTTGTGAGGGGATCACGAACAGGCATAAAAGGTAAAACGCGGGCAATAAAAAAGGGCAAGACCCAAAAGCCTTACCCTCTCTTCATCCAACGTAAGCTAGCTCACATTGGTTGTAGCTGAATCTAAAATTAGATTGCTACGATGTTCTCAGCCTGAGGACCTTTCTGGCCCTGAGTAACAGAGAACTCAACACGCTGACCTTCAGTCAGAGTTTTGAAGCCGGAACCAGAGATAGCGCTGAAGTGAGCGAATACGTCTGGGCCGTTTTCCTGTTCGATGAAACCGAAACCTTTAGTTTCGTTGAACCATTTAACTGTGCCAGTAACAGTAGCCATTATAATCTTTCCTAACGTAAATAAATAAGAGTGCCTTCAAGAGGCGTAAATAGCGTGAAAAATTGACTGTTATTTAAGAACTTCAGGACGAGGTATCATGAATACTTCGACGTAACGCAGCTTAATAAACGAGTGACTTTCTTTCGAGCTGGCGCTTAGTTTATAGATATTCTTTTCAGAGTCAAC
>NZ_JBFGYC010000568.1:0-2543 GCF_041587635.1 Pontibacterium sp.
ATCCAACCGTAGAGTGGTAACACTAACACCCGTAATCTCAGCCACTTTTGTTAGTGACCCTCCAGAGCTTGTCATTATCTGACATAGAAGTTCATCACTCGCCCTACTGGATTTACCTTCGTGTTGTGATGACGATTCCGCTCCGTCAAGTAATCTAGTCACCTGTACTGCCTTCAGCATGTCCTCACTCTTAAGACCTAAGAGTTCGGATAACAATAGGTGCTTAAGTGGATGCAGCGCTCGTCTTTGTTTACGCAATAGCATCAGCAACCAGCTAGGCAACTCTCCTAAGATTAACTCACAAATCCTAAACTCATGTTCTGCAGGGAATTTAGCGATAGCACTTAGAAGATAAGAACCCAGAGCATCCAAAGATAACCGACCATACGGTCGGGCCAAACCGAGTTCGATGGCTCGCTCTAAGTAGAGTTGGCGCCAAACCTCAGGAGGGACTCCGCCCAAGTTGGCGTTGAGTATTTGAGCACTCACTTGTGCTAGACGATTGAGGGTATCTAGCCTGGAAGAAATCACGGGCAGTGGAATTGAATGCTTCCTTACATCGGTCTCATCTGGCAATACAAGTCGTTTTCGGTGCCCAGCCATCCACGCTTGATCGACTTCAAACAGAGGCAGTTGATGCGCTGGGCAAACCCATACTCCTGGTATTTGATGAATACGGTGCCAATAGGCCTGACCATAGGTGCACCGATCTGCATCAAGGCACGCTGGGCAATACCTGTATAGCGTTGCGGCTCCGACTTGACTGGCAACCATGCCAAGTAATGTTTTGATCGCACCTGTTTGTCTGCCAGTAAGATAAGCAGTCGCTTTTTCGATTTGCCATGAGGACAGGTATGGCCGGAAGTATGGGAAGATCGTGAGGTTATCAATAACGAAAGAGGGCTCTTCCTCAGGAAATAGCATTGCACTTGCTACATGCAGGTACTGTGGAAAATCACAATGAAGGGATACTTTATGAGTACCGAACAACAGCTCAACTGTATTTCGAAATTCCCGAAAACCCGTCAAACGGTGATATCTACTTACAAAGCTAAATAAAGTCTCATCAGGAAAGACCTCAGGACAAAAGTCGAGCCGTCCCATGATCATGCAACCTCAAAGCTCACAATAAGTCGGCGAAAACTCAAATGGATCCTGTAACAGCCACCCTGCTCCTTTTAATGCAGCAAGCGAATCAGTTTGCTGGGCAAGCTCCCGGGCCTCAGACTGCCTTTTCGTTTGTGTTGACGAAACAGTTGCCGGCTTCTCAGGCGAGAAACTATCAGCTTCAGAATGCTGCGGGAACGGCTGCATCTTCGCTAACAGGCTCGCCCGATCCTTGAGCTTTTCAGCATCGCTGGGCGTCATCATGACCTTGAGCTGTTCATCTGTGGGCAATAGATCTTCAAACTTAACCATCAGCCCTGCCTCCCCACTGCGTAATGCGGCAATAGCAGGTTTTAAAAGCTTCATTTTGGTGTCGGCAATGTAGCTGAATACCTCTGGAGTCAGTGTTTCCTTACCAGTTTGAATGGCATAGCGCTGGCCAAGAATCATCAGCTTCACCAGAAAATCAGTCACGCCTTGGGTTAAGTCGTAAAGTAGCTCCCTAAGATCAGCCGTCAACGTCCCAGGACATTGAACCCACTGATATCGCCAAACGGCATCCAGTAAAAGTCTCCAAGTAGGGTCATCTTGTGTTGGTTTCTCGAACTCATGATCACCCATATCACAGGCCCGACGCGCATTACGCATTACATCAGAAAACAACCCGACCATTGAATTAGTTCCGACGAAAACCACTGGAATACCAATGCAATTGATTAGGTTTACAAAGAAGTTCAGCATATTCTCTTTGCCACCAGTCTTCGCGACACGTAAATGCTGCAATTCATCGATGAACAGAGCGCCAATAAAGTAAGTACTGGCTACTTGCTCCATCATCTGAATCAGTTCCGCTACTCCCGCTTTGGGCCGAAGGCGTCGGGTATAACGATCTTGCCCTATAGCAACGTCTACTGCTCGGAAGAATGCCCTGCACAAACCTGACAAAGAACCGTCGTGGGGACAATCAAGCTTCAAATAAGTGATCTGTGTGTGCACAAATCCACGGTCACCGTATTTTTGATGCCGGATCACTTGTGGATACAGATTGAGGATCGAGTTAAGTGCGGTACTCTTACCGATTCCACTCAACCCGACCAGACTAAGTGATGATGCTGTTGAAACGAAATCTGATGCAGCGCCCCGCTCCGTTGAGAGAGAGTACAAATGACGCCAAGTCCCTACAGCCATTGGATTTCGTCCGACATATCCACCACGTATAACCGAAGACACTACACTTTCGAGTTCAAGATAAATGGGTAGAGGCTGTACCAGGTGTTTTAGGCGATTAATACAATGCAACCTGATCTCTTTTGGTTGCTTCCGGTCTTCTTCACTAGGTATTTCCGGGAATTTCGACATTGCCGTTGCCGCTTCCTGTTCGGACAGTATTGGCGGTAATGCCTCAATGAGAGGATTACCACGGTATTCTGGAACTG
>NZ_JBFGYC010000569.1:0-2536 GCF_041587635.1 Pontibacterium sp.
CCACCGATGAATTACATTCCTTTTTCTGAGTACAAAAAAGCCTGGATTTTCCGTCACCGCGATCTGCCGGTGAGTGCTGAAGATCTGGAACAGATCAAACCGATGACGGAAAAGCGTTCCGCTGAAGTTTGGGCTCAGAATGTCAGCCGAGAAAGCACCCACTACAGTTACTTTTGCAAAGATGACTGGGCTGGCAAGGGCAATACCTGGACTGAGAGTGCTAGCTGGCAAGGGGCGTGGGATCGCGAAGATCCATCTCTGCCGGAAGAACTGGCCGCGTTTATCGAGTGGGATGACAATACGGTTGTTTACTTCTGCTACTCCAGCGAACATGTGATTCAAACCACATGGGCGGTGTTTAAGCGTAGCTGGAAGAACTTCCTGTTTATGGATGATGGTCCGCTGCTGATCGGTCGTAAGCGTAAAGAGGTTGCGCAGTTTTTTGAGAACGGTCAGTTCAAGCTGGGTTGTCGACCTTAACCGCGAGGTTGTTTATTCCGCAGGGCTATTATCCCTCCGGAAAGTGTTGCGCGACTGTCGAACGGATAAGTTCTCCCAGATGGCGGGTCGCGCGCCCTGCATAATCTCCCTGACTGTATACCAGATACAGTTGTACCCGGCGCTCTGAACCCTCCAGCATTGGCAGCGGTTTCAGCTTGCCTTGCTCCAGTTCCTGCCTGATTTTGATCTCTGGAAACCACGCATAACCCAGACCTTTGCAAGCGGCTTGAATCGACGTGCTCTGATTGCTGAGCGTCAGACGCTTCTGAGATCCGAGCCAACCCGAGTCGGCACGCTGACTGCCAGAATCCCGTACGACTAGCTGACAGTGCTGCCGCAGATCTTGATAGGTCAGTGAGCGGTTCAATTGGTGCAATGGGTAATCAGGATGGGCAACCGCAATAAACCGGATCAGTAATAGTGGATCGGCTAAAAAGCCGGGCGGTACGCTACCGGTGATGCCCAGATTAACTTCGCGTTTGACCAACGCCTCATAAGTACCGCTGAGCACAGTTTCCTGCATATCGACCCGTGTATGGGGGGCATCCTGACTGAATGTGGATAACGCATCCAGCAACAGCCAGGGTGGGAACAGGGTATCCACGGCAATATTGAGTTCCGCTTCCCATTCCTGTCCAAACTGCGCTGCCAGCGCTTCGATCTGTTGTGCCTCATGGACCAGTGTTTTAGCACGCTGTAACAGGATCTGCCCGGCCGGGGTTAATTCGGCTTTGCGTCCCTGAATTGCCAGTACCGGGATGCCCAGACTGCTTTCCAGCTTCTGAATCGCATAACTTACCGCCGACTGACTTTTATTCAGGGCTTCCGCCGCCTGAGCGTAACCACCGTGTTCGACCACCGCGATTAGTGCCTGCCACTGCTCTAGTGAAACCTGTGTTTTCATAGATTCATCTAAAAAACTGATAATAATGCGTATATTTTTGCTGTTTTTAATCGGATAAATCAATAGGAAAATAGCTTCATCAACTTACGAACACCGCGACATAACAGCATTCAGGAGTCATCAATGAGCAAATTACTACATATCAAAGCAAGCGTATTTGGAGATAACGGTCAGTCGAACCAGCTTGCGACTCGTTATATTGATCAGTGGCAGCAGAAGTTGCTTGGCAACGAGGTTGTCGTACGTGATTTGGTGGCTGATGCCGTTCCGCATCTGGATGGGGAAGTGGTTGGTGCATTTTTTACCCCCGAAGAGCAGCGTAGCGAACAGCAAAATGCGATCGTCGCGTTCTCCGACACGCTGATCCAGGAGATCCGTGAAGCTGACGAAATCGTGCTGGGGCTGCCGCTGTACAACTTTGGTGTGCCATCGCAGATGAAAGCCTATTTCGACCATCTGGCACGTGCCGGTGTGACCTTTAAGTACACCGAAACCGGTCCGGTTGGTTTGATTGACGATAAACCGGTACGCGTATTTGCAACCCGTGGCGGTTTGTACAAAGACACCGGGATGGATCATCAGGTGCCGTTCCTGAAACAGTTCCTCGGGTTTATCGGTCTTAACAATGTAGAGGTGATCTACGCAGAAGGCCTGAGCATGGATGGGGTGAAAGAGGAAGCACTGGAGAAAGCGCGTGGTGAAGTGGATCAGTTGATCTCAGCTTAATCACGAACTCAACCGATCCGGATAAACATCAAAGCAAGAGGTGAAACATGGGCTTATTGGTAGACGGTCAGTGGCATGATCAGTGGTATGACACCAAAGACAGCGGCGGAAAATTCGTCCGTAGCGAATCACAATTTCGCAACTGGATTACCGCAGATGGCAGTGCCGGTCCCAGCGGTGACGCTGGATTTCAGGCGGAAGCCGGACGCTACCATCTCTATGTTTCACTCGCCTGCCCGTGGGCACACCGTACGTTGGTTATGCGTAGCTTAAAGGGACTGGAAGAGATGATCAGTGTCAGTGTGGTGGATGCGCTGATGTTAGAGCAGGGCTGGACCTTGGGCATCGATCAGGACGGTATGCCAAGCGGTACAGGTGATGAACTCTACGGCTTTAATTATCTGC
>NZ_JBFGYC010000570.1:0-2525 GCF_041587635.1 Pontibacterium sp.
AGTTTTGCGGGCAGTTCGCATAACCGAGCCAGCGTTGGAAAGTGCAGCAGCAACGAGATTATGCGCTCACTAAGTTCGATCTGGACGGTGTTGCGCGCTTTATTGCTCATCCTGCGTTTGCTGAACTGCTGTTTGCGTGGCTCGCTGGATACCTCTTCCGGGAAATATTCCGGTGCCGGATAACTATCCCCATCATCGTAGTAATCTGTAGGATAGTATTCAGGTTGTGGTTGTTGAGTGGGTTCTGCAGTCTGGGTTGCGCTGTGCAGGTTAACGACACTCTCTAGCTGGTCCTGTGAAAGTCCGGTCAATTCACTTACGCGATCCAGCATCATTTGCTTCAGGATGCCGGGTTTCATACCCTGGATAAGGGGGAGCGCAGCACTGCTGAATCGGGCGCGGCCGTCCATGCTGTTGAGGTCCATTTCTTCCGACTGGCTTTTAAAGAAAAATTCCGCCAGAGGCAGGGCTTCATCCAGGCGTTGGCTGAAATCGTCGGAGCCTTCTTTGCGTACCAAGCTGTCCGGGTCTTCGCCTTCCGGTAAGAACAGAAAGCGGGCTTCCTGACCATCCTTGATGACCGGCAGGGTGGTGCTTAAGGCCCGTTTCGCCGCAGTGCGGCCTGCTTCATCACCATCGAAACAGAAAATTACTTCCGGCACGATCTTGAAAATGCGTTCCAGATGCTGTGCTGTGGTGGCGGTGCCGAGAGTGGCGACCGCGTAATGAATACCGTATTGGGCCAGGCCAACCACATCCATATAGCCTTCAACGATCAGTAGGCGCTCAAGCTTATGGTTATGCTTGCGGGCTTCGTACAGACCGTACAGTTCACGGCTTTTGTGGAAGGTTTCGGTTTCCGGAGAGTTCAGGTACTTGGGTTTGTCGTCGCCTAAGACGCGACCGCCAAACGCAATGACCCGGCCGCGTTGATCGCGGATCGGAAACATAATGCGGTTACGGAATCGATCATAATCGCTGTTGCGTTCTTCATTGTGGATAAGTAGGCCGGCTTTTTCCAGAAGCTGCCGATTGTCGCTGCTATCGCCCACATGGTTAAGCAGGTTATCCCAGCCTGGAGGTGCAAAGCCGATCTCGAATGCCTTGGCCGCCTGGCCTGACAGGCCTCTGGATTTCAGGTAATTAACCGCCTGTTGTCGGCTGGCATGACTGCGCAGCTGCTGGCTGTAAAACTCTGCTGCCTGAGTAAGTAGATCGTAAAGCGACTTCAGGTGCTGTTGTTGCTGTCGGTTGTGCTGGGATTCTTCCCGCGGCACCTCCATGCCCACCATCTTGGACAGTTCTTCCACTGCTTGTGGAAAGTCGAGATGGTCGTATTCCATAAGGAACCCTAAAGCGTTGCCGCCGGCACCACAGCCGAAACAGTAGTAAAACTGCTTTTCCTGGTTGGCCGTAAAGGAGGGGGTTTTCTCTTTATGGAAAGGGCAGAGTCCGGAGTAATTCTTGCCGGTGCGCTTTAACTTCTGTACGCGGCCGTCCAGTACGTCGATGATATTGACGCGTGCAAGAAGATCGTCGATGAAGTGTTGGGGGATTCGTCCGGCCATTTAGTTGCTGCTGCTGAATGAACAGCGGCAGTTTAGCTGGACAGGCGCTGTTTTACGAGTTTGGACGTCTCACCTACGTCAGCGCGGCCCTGGATCTGGGGCTTCAATAGACCCATCACCTTGCCCATGTCCTGCATGGACTGCGCGCCACTGGTGGAAATTGCCTGTTCGATCAGTTGGCTGATCTCTTCTTCGGTTAGCGGTTGCGGCAGGAAAGTTTTAATCACCTCCATCTCCCGTCGCTCTACATCCGCCAGATCCTGGCGGTTCGCTGCTTCATACTGTGAGATTGAGTCGCGACGCTGTTTGGACATTTTGTCCAGCGTCGCCAGGACTCGTGCATCATCCAGCTCTATACGCTCGTCAACTTCGATGCGTTTCAGCTCGGCAAGGATCATACGGATCGTACCCAGGCGCTCCTTATCTTTGGCGCGCATGGCAGCTTTCATCTCGTTGGTGATCTGCTGCTTGAGTTCGGACATCGTATTACCTACCTCTGATTAAGCTGGTGAGGATCTATCTCGTGGATTAGTACAGACGTACGCGACGAGCGTTTTCGCGAGAAACTTTCTTCGCGTGACGTTTAACCGCTGCAGCTGCTTTACGCTTACGAACAGAAGTTGGTTTCTCGTAGAATTCGCGACGGCGAACTTCTGCCAGAATACCTGCTTTTTCGCAAGAACGTTTGAAGCGACGCAGAGCTACGTCAAATGGCTCGTTATCTTTAACTTTTACCGCTGGCATGTGTATACAAACCTTAATTTATTGAGTTAATCCACAGTCTCATCACAGATAGCAAAAAGTCGCACCTGTGGCGAGGGGCAAAATTCTAATGCTGCTTACCATCGATGTAAAGAGCAATACCGTGAAATTTACAGCAGATTGCTGGATAATATCGCTTCCAATCATCAATTACAGTTTAGACAAGATGCGTGTATTAGGAATCGAGACCTCCTG
>NZ_JBFGYC010000571.1:0-2505 GCF_041587635.1 Pontibacterium sp.
GTCTTCCGCGGATTCGCCGTGTTCTACGATGCCGGCCACCAACTCGAGCAACCAGGGGCTGCGTGGATGCTCCAACGCACCGATCCGAAATTGCTCGACCAAAACCACGGTGTCTCTTGGCGCGTCATATAGCAGCACACAGACCGCATCATCGCGCTGAAACAGCTCTCGCGTGACTTGAACTGTACCACCCGCAAATCGTGCGTGGCTCACAACAAGCTTCTCCATTTTGAAGAAACCATCATAGACACACTCTTTCTTATGCACTTTTACATCAGAACGATCAAACATCTGGCACCATCCACTTCCACAAATTGGCACTGCAACTTACTGATACACGTAGAAAATATAACAGTTGTAGTATGTCCGACTTCAGTTTGATTATAATCATTAAATATAGGCATATAATTAATTATCATATATTTCAATTAACCACTTTCAATACGCAGAGGCCCTGCCGGATGCGACCGATGGTCGACATATTTCCAATTGCCCACTGGCTGCAAAACTACCAACGCAGCATCTTTATCAGCGACCTGATGGCTGGGATCATTGTCGCCATTATGCTGGTACCTCAAGGAATGGCGTATGCGTTTCTGGCAGGGCTACCACCTCAATACGGCCTCTACGCAAGCATTCTTCCGTTGATGCTTTATGCCCTGCTTGGCAGCAGTCGCTCGCTCGCAGTCGGCCCCGTCGCCATCGCTTCACTGATGGTAGGGTCAACGATTGGTCAGTTTGCCGAACAAGGTACGGATGCCTATATCAACGCTGCCGTAAATCTGTCACTGCTGGTCGGTGTAATTCTGCTCATCCTGCGCGCGCTCAATCTAGGCTCGATTGTTAATTACATGAGCCATTCGGTGATTTCCGGCTTTACCAGCGCCGCGGCTTTACTGATTGCCATCAGTCAGATAAAAAACTTTAGTGGCTTAGATATCCCCCGCAGCGCACCGGTCTGGGAATCCTTTGGTTATCTGTTTGATCATCTGACGGCCATTAACCCTGCCACATTGCTCATTGGTCTGATCTCTGTATTTGTCCTGTGGTTCACCAAAAGCAAACTGTGCTGCGGGCTTGAGGCTATGCGAGTCCCCACATGGATCGCACAACCGGTCTGTAAAGCAGGCCCTATGTTTGCGGTGCTGGTCGGCAGTCTCCTTGTTTGGAGCGGTGATTTGGGTATCACCCACGGCGTTACCACGGTGGGTATGATTCCAACAGGGTTGCCTGAACTGTTTACGATAAAACTGGATCTGGCACTTTGGCAGGAGCTGTTTATGCCTGCACTGTTGATTGCGTTGATCGGTTTCTTAGAAAGTGTCTCAGTGGGTACTGTGCTGGCCAGTAAACGTCGCGAACGCATAGATCCCAGCAAAGAACTCATTGCGCTGGGGATCGCGAATCTGGGTTCAGCCATGTCCGGCACTTACCCGGTTGCAGGGGGCTTTGGCCGCTCAATGGTGAACCACAGTGCGGGTGCGCAAACCACCGTTGCATCAATGATATCCGCATTCCTGGTATTGCTGAGCCTGCTGTTTCTGACACCGCTTTTCTATTATCTGCCGAAAGCTACGCTGGGTGCAGTGATTGTTATGGCGGTCATACCGCTGATCGACTTCTCGTCCTTCCGGCAATGCTGGAAATTTAACAAAGCGGATGCACTTACGTTACTTGCAACCTTTGTGTTGGTGATCATTTTGGGCGTAGAGCTGGGCATTCTCTGCGGGATCGGCATCTCTATCGCGCTGCTACTCTACCGCTCCAGCCAGCCACATATCGCCGTCGTCGGGCGTGTAGGGAATAGCGAGCATTTCCGCAACATTGAGCGTCACGACGTAACAACCTATAACAACACTCTGGCCCTGCGTATTGACGAAAGCCTTTACTTTGCCAACACCCGCTATGTAGAAGAGTACATTCTTAAGCAGTGTGCCGGGCATTCTAATCTGCGGCACATCGTATTGATTTGCAACGCGGTCAACTTTATAGACGCCAGTGCACTGGAAACTCTCGAAAACCTGGTACTCAAGCTAAGGGATGAAGGGATTACGTTGCATCTGGCGGAAGTCAAAGGACCGGTCATGGATCAACTGCTGAATACCACCTTTGTTGATCATCTGGGAGAGGGACAGGTGTTTTTCACGACCGACGAGGCAATGCGCATGCTTTCATATGAAGAAAATTTATCTAACGGTCTTACTCACCACAACGCGAAATAAACAATATGCCACGGTGTAAATATCCCCTAATTATGTAAAGCCTCTTAAGTAGCTACATTCATAATTAGAGTTTTCTGGCAATGAGTGCTTGGCCAAACATTCCCATGGAGTAGGGCGCCCAATGAGTTACGTGGCCGTTCTTCGTTATATTCTGGTATTCAATTTCTCGTCAGTTTTCAGACTTCATTCAGTATTCAGAACATATACATATTGAGGATCTCATCACGGTATGTACGGTTAAATCCTTCAACGCAGGAGTTGCGGGTAGGTGTACCAAATTGAA
>NZ_JBFGYC010000572.1:0-2504 GCF_041587635.1 Pontibacterium sp.
CCGTTGTGGCTGAAGTTGTACCAGTAGTTGATCAGACCCGGGAACACGGCCAGCATACGATCGATGTGATCGTGCTGCTCGGAGAAATCCTGTTCTGTTTCCAGGTTACCCAGCATGGAGCAACCGGTACGCATAACGTCCATTGGATGAGCATCAGCAGGAATCTGCTCCAGAACCACTTTCAGGGCTTCTGGCAGTGCGCGCATGCCTTTCAGCTTCGCTTTGTACGCATCCAGTTCAGCCTGGTTAGGCAACTTTCCGTACAGCAACAGGTAAGCAACTTCTTCAAACTGCGCTTTATCAGCCAGCTCTTTGATGTCGTAACCGCGATAGGTCAGGCCAGCACCGGTTTTACCTACAGTACACAGTGCAGTTTCACCAGCGGATTGACCTCGCAGGCCCGCGCCGCCTAGTTTCTTCTCAGCCATGTTGTGCTCCTTAGTTCAGGGCGGGCTCTAGCGGCCCGCTTGATTACTTTTTATTCGTCTTATTCAGTAAGGCTTACTTGTTCTTACCTTCAGCGAACAGCGCATCCAACTTCTGCTCGAAGTCGTGGTAGTTCAAGAAATCGTACAGTTCCATACGGGTCTGCATAGTGTCGACAACGGCTTTCTGGTCGCCGTCTTTCAGCAGGTGCTCGTATACGTTCAGAGCAGCTTTGTTTGCCGCACGGAAAGCAGACAGTGGGTACAGCACCATAGTTGCGCCGTTTTCAGCCAGTTCTGCTTTGTTGAACAGTGGAGTCGCACCGAATTCAGTGATGTTCGCCAGCAGGTGACCGCCATTGATGCCATCAGAGAACGCCTGATAATCTTCCAGCGTGTGAACCGCTTCAGCGAAGATGCCATCAGCACCCGCTTCCAGACATGCCTGTGCACGATCTACAGCAGCGTTCAGGCCTTCCATCTGGAATGCATCAGTACGTGCGATGATGAAGAAGTCATCATCCGTTTTAGCATCAGCCGCCGCTTTAACGCGATCAACCATCTCTTCCAGAGAAACGATCTCTTTGTTTGGACGGTGACCACAACGCTTCTGGGCAACCTGATCTTCCAGGTGAACAGCAGCTGCGCCTGCTTTAGTCATCTCTTTAACAGCACGTGCGATGTTGAATGCACCACCCCAACCGGTATCGATGTCTACCAACAATGGTGTTTCAACAGCGCTGGAGATACGGCGTACGTCTTCCAGAACATCATTCATGGAAGTCATACCCAGATCAGGCAGACCGTATGAGTGGTTTGCAACACCGCCACCTGACAGGTAGATAGCTTTGTGACCAACACGCTCAGCCATCATCGCGTGATAAGCGTTAGTAGTACCTACGATCTGCAGTGGTGTTGTCTCAGCCAGTGCTTTGCGGAAACGTCCGCCTGCGGTCAGTTTTTCAGCCATGATTATCCCCTTTGGTTTCGGTTGTAGCGTTCAGTTTGCCTTCGATGTTTTTACGTGCTGCGCCGATATGGCGACGCATCAGCATCTCTGCCAGTTCTGGGTCACGCGAGTCGATGGCATCAACGATCTGGCGGTGTTCCTTCAGTGCACGTTTCGGTCGAGAGCTGGAAACGCTGAATTTGTATCGGTACATTCGCACCAGGTGATACAGCTCACCACCTAACACTTCGAGCATCTTTTCGTTCTTGCTGCCCTTAACAATGCGGTGGTGAAAGTCCAGATCACCTTCTTTCTGGAAGTAGGAGCGTCCATCAAGCTCTGCTATGTTGCGTTCATGCTCATCAAGCAGTTCACGCAGATCTTCGATCTCTTCCTGAGGCATATGCTCGGCTGCCAGACGGCATGCCATACCTTCGAGTGCTTCACGGACGTGATAGATCTCTATCAGTTCCTTTGCCGACAAGTTGACAACACGCGCACCGACATGCGGTTTACGTTCAACCAGTCGATACCCTTCCAATCGGCGAATGGCTTCGCGTAGCGGACCACGGCTAATCCCGTAGGTTCGTGCCAGTTCTGGCTCACTGATTTTGTGACCCGGCGGAATATTTCCCATCACGATGGCATCAACAATTTTCTCGCAAACGCGATCAGCTAATGTGCGTGATTCTGGCTCAAACTGAGTAACTACTGCTTTATCTGTCATAACAACCCTTTTCAGATTGAAGATTGTCGACAATCTTGGAGTAATGTAACGATAGCCGCCTAAAATTTGGCCGTCAACTCAATATTGCCGAAAAACTGTCAACACTATACAAAAGTCTAGAGGTTTAAGGGGCCTCGATTCGACCTTGTACATTCAACTGCATTATTTGTTAAGGAAACGATCCATTTCGCTGTTCATAATCCGCGCGATCTGGCGTGGCTTCTGATAAGGAAGGGAATGATCGGTGCCCGGCATCATGAAGTAATGCCAGTTGGGCAGGCGCTCGGCCAGTTCCTTCTGGTATTCGTGCATCAGTTCAACACTGCTGCCCCCGATAAAGCTGGTCACATCACCTTGTGCGGCCACCAGCGCATCGCGGTCAATCTCATTAATCGCATGGGTC
>NZ_JBFGYC010000573.1:0-2503 GCF_041587635.1 Pontibacterium sp.
GAGATATCGAGCAGTTGCGACGCTTTTGTTGCGTCGTCGTAGAACAGCTCGTAGAAGTCCCCCATACGGTAGAAAACCAGTTGGTCCGGATGCTGCGATTTTATACGCAGATACTGCTGCATCATTGGGGTATGATTTTTGAACGCGGGAGATTGGCTTGTCATAGTCAGGTTGAATCAGAGGCTTAATACGGATAATTGGCCTAGGATTGTACGTCAATTGAATTGGGATGCGTAGCGGAGGCAGCATGCAGCAGGTGATAGCGGAGAAAGTTGAGCAGTTGGCAGAGCGGTTGTTAGCCCGGGGATGGACGGTGACCGCTGCGGAATCCTGTACGGGCGGAGGTGTGGCGATGAGTATCACCGAGTTGGCAGGTTCTTCAGCATGGTTTGAAGGCAGTTATGTTACTTATAGCAACCGGCTGAAAGAGTTGATGCTTGGAGTATCTGCGAGCACGTTGAAAAACTTTGGTGCAGTGTCTGAGGATGTTGCCGCAGAGATGGCGCTGGGGGCGCGGAATAATGCGGGGGCTGATCTGTCCATTGCAATCAGCGGTGTAGCAGGACCGGGCGGTGGAACTCCTGAAAAGCCGGTGGGCATGGTGTGCTTTGCGTGTGCATGTCAGGATCAGCCTGTCAGCATGCAAACCTGTTACTTTGACGGTGATCGTCATGATGTGCGTCAGCAAGCAATAAGTCATGCTTTACAGATGTTGTTGGACAAATTGAGCTGAAGTAACTTGCAATCCGAAAAAGTTGTGAAATAATACTGTCCAAACATACAGTATTTTTTCAGCGCAATAGGTAAGGTTGAAGATGGACGCAAATCGTAAAAAGGCGCTCGATGCTGCGCTTTCTCAGATCGAAAGACAGTTTGGTAAAGGTGCAGTCATGCGTATGGGTGATCAGCCGCGTGAGGCGATCCCTGCTGTTTCCACAGGCTCACTTACACTGGATATTGCATTGGGTATAGGCGGCCTGCCGTTTGGTCGCGTTGTTGAGATCTACGGTCCTGAATCATCGGGTAAAACAACGATGACGTTGCAGGTTATTGCTGAAGCGCAGAAGCTGGGTAAAACCTGTGCGTTCGTTGATGCGGAGCACGCACTGGACCCGATTTACGCTGAAAAACTGGGTGTAGATGTAGATGCGTTGCTGGTGTCGCAGCCAGATACCGGCGAGCAGGCATTGGAAATTACCGATATGTTGGTACGTTCCAATGCGGTTGATGTGATCATCGTCGATTCCGTAGCGGCTTTGACGCCCAAAGCGGAAATTGAAGGTGACATGGGGGATTCCCACGTGGGCCTGCAGGCGCGACTGATGTCTCAGGCGCTGCGTAAACTGACCGGTAGTGTGAAGAATGCGAACTGCCTGTTGGTGTTCATCAACCAGATCCGTATGAAGATTGGTGTGATGTTCGGTAACCCGGAAACGACAACCGGTGGTAATGCGCTGAAGTTTTACTCCTCTGTGCGTCTGGATATTCGCCGCATCGGTGCAGTTAAGCAGGGCGATGAGGTTGTTGGTAACGAAACCCGCGTTAAAGTGGTGAAGAACAAAGTATCGCCACCGTTCCGTCAGGCAGAGTTCCAGATCATGTATGGTCAGGGTATCTACCATAT
This sequence comes from Pontibacterium sp., assembly GCF_041587635.1. Classification (NCBI taxonomy): domain Bacteria; kingdom Pseudomonadati; phylum Pseudomonadota; class Gammaproteobacteria; order Oceanospirillales; family Oceanospirillaceae; genus Pontibacterium; species Pontibacterium sp. The sequence goes on from NZ_JBFGYC010000573.1 coordinate 1,625, forward strand.
GGGCGAAGTGATTGATCTGGGTGTGAAGCAAGGTCTGGTTGATAAATCTGGTGCATGGTACGCCTACCAAGGTAGTAAGATCGGTCAGGGCAAGGCGAATGCTGCCAACTATCTGGAAGAGCATCCAGAGATGGCGCAGGAGATTGAAGCTGAAATCCGTCGTCAGCTACTGAATAATGAGCTGCCGGAAAAGGCGACTGACGAGAAGGAAGACAGCGAGCAGCTGGATCTGTCCTGATCGGTGGATTCGATCATCTGAAATATAGTTATAAGGCCTCGCAAGAGGCCTTTTGCGTATTGGGCGCCACCGATTGATACGGAGAGTAGTGCTTTGGAAATACAGCAAGAGATCAAGCTGGCGGTCATGCGCTTGCTGGCGCGCCGCGATTATTGCCGTTATGAGGTGGAACAGAAGTATGCACGTAAGTATCCGATCGATGATCTGGATATGGTGCTTGATGCGTTGGAGCAGGACGGTTATCTCAGCGACGAGCGTTTTGTTGGGGCATTCGTCAGAAATAAGCTCTCCCAGAGTTATGGCTTAAAACGAATCAGCTTTGATTTAAAGCAGAAGAAGATTCCGGACAGTCTGTTAATGCGGGTGCTGGATGAATTGGATCCCGATTGGTTCGAACTTGCGCAAGATGCCTGGGCTCGCCGTTTTCGTGAACCGCCAGCGGGTGATTACAAGGTATTTGGCAAGCAGATGCGTTATCTGCTGCAGCGTGGCTTTTCGATGGATGAAGCACGCTCGGCCATCGAATCCGCCGGCGAAATCGAAGATTAGTTTTCCCCTTTCCTTATGGCTATCGGTAGTCAATCTATAAACCGCTCTTATCCCCTCCTCTCATGCGGGTTTGCCGGTCCTGCACCCATTCA
>NZ_JBFGYC010000574.1:0-2502 GCF_041587635.1 Pontibacterium sp.
CGGTGTCTACGCCGGTCAGATTCCCCTGTTACCCGGCGATGAATTTGAGCCGTTCCACGCGCAGACGGTCCCCAATGCACTGGCCCTGCTGTGTGGCGGGTTATCCATCGCCCTGTTGCTGACAGCCGAACGGGGTGAAGGCAGCACGCTTAAACTACACGGTTATGACTTTGCGCTGGTTGCCAAACTGCTGGCGCTGGTGGTGCTGTTTGCGTTTGCCCTGCAGTGGGTCGGTTTTCTGCTGGCAACCCTGTTCTTCCTGATCGGTGGATTCTGGCTGCTAGGTGAGCGCCGTATCAAAACCTTGCTGCTGGCTTCCGTTCCATTTTCTGCGGGTATCTGGCTGATTCTGACGCAGTTGCTGGATATCTATCTGGCGCCGGGTGCGCTGTTTAATCAACTGTTTGGAGGCTGAGGCGATGTTAGACGGTATCTTCACCGGGCTATCCACCGCGGTTATGCCCTTTAATCTGATGATGGTGGTCGTCGGTTGTTTTGCTGGCACCTTCATCGGCATGTTGCCGGGGCTGGGTCCAATCTCCGCCGTGGCGTTAATGATCCCGATCACCTACGGACTGGATCCCTCTTCCGGCATTATTTTGATGGCCGGCGTCTATTACGGCGCAGTATTTGGCGGTTCCACCTCCTCAATCCTGATCAACGCACCAGGCTGTGCAAGCACCGTGGTGACGTCATTTGACGGTTATCCACTGGCCCAGCAGAAGCAAGCCGGTAAAGCACTGGCACTGGCCGCTTACTCCTCCTTCACCGGCGGTACCATCGGCGCAATTATTCTGCTGTTCGCCGCGCCTGCACTGGCATCAGTTTCACTCAGCTTCCAGTCCAGCGACTACTTTGCTCTGATGATTCTCGGCCTGACCGCTGTAGCAGCATTCTCAGGAAAAGGTCAGGTGATCAAAGCTCTGATCATGACCGTATTCGGCCTGATGATTGCTACCGTGGGTACCGATACAACATCCGGCACCCCACGCTTTACCTTTGGCAACATCGACTTGATTGACGGCATTAGCTTCCTGCTACTGGCGATGGCAACCTTCGCCCTCACCGAAGTGGTCATGACGGTATTAAAAGGCCAACACAAGGAAAAAGACGAACAGATGGATATGGCTTCTTTGGGCAGCATGAAGCTGAGCCGGGAAGAGGTAAAACATATCGCGCCGACTGTAGGACGCTCCTCAGTATTTGGTTTCCTGGTGGGAGTTCTGCCAGGTGCCGGCGCAACTATCGCTTCATTTCTGGCCTATGGTCTGGAACGCAACATCGCCTCAGCTAAAGAGAAGCTGAAGTTTGGTAAAGGCGCGCTACGGGGGCTGGCCGCGCCGGAATCCGCCAATAACGCAGCGTCCACCGGTTCTTTTGTACCGCTGCTGACGTTGGGTATTCCAGGTTCCGGTACCACCGCCATCATGCTGGGTGCACTGATCGCTTACGGTATTCAGCCCGGTCCGCGCCTGTTTGTCGATAACCCCGATGTGTTCTGGTCGGTGATCATCTCCATGTATTTCGGCAACCTGGTGTTGCTGATCCTTAACTTGCCGCTGATCCCATACATCTCGCGCTTGTTGGTGATCCCACGCCCGATTCTGATTCCGCTGATTCTGTTTTTCTCCATCACCGGCGTGTATCTGGTCAGCTTCAACAGCTTTGATATTCACATGATGGCAATCATTACCGTCATTGCGATTGCACTGAAGCTGCTGGAGTTCCCGATGGCACCAATGCTACTGGGCTTCATCTTAGGCGGCATCATGGAAAACAACCTGGCCCGTGCGCTGGTTATCTCAGACGGTAGCTTTGACTTCCTGTGGGATCGCCCGCTGACCCTCGGCATTGTGGTCGTGGCCATTGTTGTCCTCTGTATCCCACCGCTGCTGGAGCTGGTGAACAAGCGTCGCGCAAACAAAGGTCAGCCAACTGATCGCGGCGCAGAAGCAGCCATCAGTGAAGGTGAAGGCTAAGGTCCGCCATCAATAGCAAACTGGGCCGGAATCCGCTCGATCCGGCCTGAACACTACAAAAGATGTTTAGTTAATTCTAACTGGGAGGAGCCCGCCACCAGAGAATCACGACGGTCAGACACATCAATCCCAGCGTTGAACTCCCCCGACTTCTCATCAGATTTGGTGCTGTTTTTCAGCATCGAGGGGAGCTTTTGTCTTTAAAAACTGAAAATCGGTCTCGTGACTGAGTTTTCAAATAAAAATAACAGGTAGTAGATAATGAAAAAAATGATCGCAAAGAAAATCGCAGTTGCTGCTCTTGGACTGACCACAGTAAGCATGGCGCAGGCAGCCACCATCTATGAAGGCAACGGTCTGAGCTACAAACTGAAAGGGGACTGGCAGATCCAACTGCGTCAGAAAGCCGGTGTTGATAAAGAACTGGATGTTGAGTTTGACGATCTGGAGCTGAAAAACAGCATCGTTTACGATCTGGGCGGCGACATGAAAGCCTTTGGTCAGCTGGACTTTGGTTACAAAA
>NZ_JBFGYC010000575.1:0-2498 GCF_041587635.1 Pontibacterium sp.
ACCCTGCGCGAAGATATCCGTGAGTTCGGCCTGCGCAACAGTACTCTGACTGCGTTGATGCCGTGTGAGACCTCGTCTCAGATCACCAACTCCACCAATGGCATCGAGCCACCACGTGGTTTTGTATCGGTAAAGGCAAGCAAGGATGGCATTATGAAACAGGTTGTGCCGGACTACACCGAGCTGAAGAACCAGTACGAGCTGCTGTGGGACATCCCGAACAACAACGGTTACCTGCAGCTGGTGGGTATCATGCAGAAGTTTGTGGACCAGTCTATCTCGGCGAACACCAACTACGATCCATCCCGTTTCCCGGGTGACAAGGTGCCGATGAAACAGCTGCTGCAGGATCTGCTGACCGCATACAAAAACGGTGTTAAGACCCTGTACTACCACAACACCCGTGACGGCGCGACCGATCAGCACGATGACGGCGGCTGCGAAGGCGGTGCTTGTAAGCTTTAATACTGCTTTGCTGTTAGCAGTTACATTCCCCGCATGGCTTACAATCTGTAAGCCATGCATTACCGTACCAGACTTATAGTATCTTTCAGGTAATTCAGGACAACGATGTCGTACTCTACGTTTAGCCATAGCGCCCACGATGCAACCCGAGAGCCAATGTTCTTTGGCCGCAGTGTCAATGTTGCCCGTTATGACAGACAGAAATACCCATTCTTTGAGAAGCTGATCGAAAAGCAGCTTTCCTTCTTCTGGCGTCCGGAGGAGGTGGATCTCAGCACCGACCGTAAAGACTTCATGCAGATGCCAGAGCATGAAAAGCATATCTTCCTGAGTAACCTGAAATACCAGACGCTGCTGGATTCCGTTCAGGGCCGTTCGCCGAACATTGCGTTCCTGCCGATCGTTTCCCTGCCTGAACTGGAAACCTGGTTTGAGACCTGGGCGTTCAGTGAAACGATCCACAGTCGTTCCTACACCCACATTATCCGCAACATCATCACGGAGCCTTCTGAGGTATTCGATACCATCGTTACCAACGAAGAGATCATCAAGCGTGCGGATTCTGTAACCCGTCTGTACGACGAGTTGATTGAGCTGGTGAATGTATACAACACCGTCGGTGAAGGCATACATACCATCGATGGCAAGATCTACGATGTCAGCATGCGTAATCTGAAGCGCAAACTGTACCTGACGCTGGTGACCGTAAACGTGCTGGAAGCGATCCGCTTCTACGTAAGCTTTGCATGCTCCTTTGCGTTTGCAGAGCGTGCGATCATGGAAGGTAATGCCAAAATCATTAAACTGATCGCCCGTGATGAGGCCCTGCACCTCGCGGGAACTCAGCAGATGATCAACATCATGGCATCCGGTGCTGACGATCCGGAGATGAAAGAGATCGCAGCGGAATGTGAAGATCAGGTGTACGAGATCTTCCGTGAAGCGGCTGACCAGGAGCGTGAGTGGGCTAAGTACCTGTTCAAAGACGGTTCCATGATCGGTCTGAACGCACAGATCCTGGGCGACTACGTTGAATACATTACCAACGTCCGCATGAAGGCGCTGAACTTGACGCCTCTCTTCTCTGAGCGACAGAACCCTCTGCCATGGATGAACGCGTGGTTAGTGAGCGACAACGTACAGGTGGCACCGCAGGAGTCCGAGATCAGTTCCTACCTGGTTGGGCAGATCGACAACGAAGTGGATGACAATGATTTTGACGGATTCGATCTCTGAGGAAAAGGAGGATTCCGCCATGTCCGGTATCCCTCGAATTAAGGTAAACAATCATCACACCTTCTATTACCAGTATGAGTTTTCGTTGCTGGACTCGTTGGAAGCGCAGGAGATTGATGCACCCTACAGTTGTCGTGGTGGATACTGCGGCTGCTGCAAAGTGCGTTTGCTGGATGGCGAGGTGACGCAGGTGCAGGATGCGCTGTTTGACTTGCAGGGGGATGAGATCCTTACCTGCTGCTGCATCCCCAAGACCCATATCGAGATCGAAATTCCGGAAGAGTGAAATAAAAATGCCCCTGCAAGCAGCAACTTGCAGGGGCATTAGAATCTTCCTAGGACATCGGAAGCAGTCCTCAGGAAGGCTAACAGAGTTAGCCGACGATTCATCTTGGAACATGGATTATGTCTCTAGCTTCTGTCGGTATCAAGTTGCTTCTTAGATGAAAAGGATCTAGGCCGATGGCGAAGACCAATTCTGGGAAGAAAAAAGTGCATGTACCTGCACATACTCGAAAAACCAAGTCGGGTAAGAAAGTAAAGGTACCGGAGCACTATCGCTCAACCCCAAACTAAAACTTTAGAGACTGAAGAGCCTAGTGTATGCAAATACACCGGGTTTTTTTTATTGCCTGTCGATACTGGGGAAATTATCTCTCCTAGGAGAACGAAAGTTTCAAGCTAAGCAAGCCCTAAGAATCTTTTTCACAGAGAATTTATATGAATTTCCCGGTTGACACTTGTTGTGGTTACTGATCTTTGTGTTTGAATTCTTGTCTGTAAGTTATTGAAAAATG
>NZ_JBFGYC010000576.1:0-2481 GCF_041587635.1 Pontibacterium sp.
GGAAGTGAGGCTGATTACATAGAACCACTCGGCGTATCAAGCCGGTCGACTCAAGCGCAGCCATGTAACGCTTGATGGTATCGGGCTTTGTGGAGATAGCCGGAAGAGCCTCAGCTACTTCCTGCTTAGTCACTCGGAAATAGCCCACCCCATCCACAACAACCGGGTCAGCCCAGCTCGGAACCTCATACAGGAACGCAAAAAGAACGGCCTGCTGGAGATTTAGCTTCCACTCCACCATGCGCACTTGATTGATATTAAGCATGTACTGCATTGATTGGCCTATATCCCCAGCTGCGCTACCAGCTTCTTGATTTCACGGTCATATTGTTCAGGCGGCAGATTCTTTTTTGCCAGCTTGATCTTCTCGTCTCGGTACTGCATTAGCGTTTCCCACGAAGGCTCAGAGCAGCACTCAGAGTCCTCATAGTTGCTTTCAAGGTCATAGGCGTGATTCATGCCGCTACTCCCATAGAAACTTGTGAAAGAAAACCGAACTCGACAGGTGTCAGCTCAGATGGGAACGCAGCGATAATGAGTTGAAGTACAAAAGGAGTGATAGCTCGGCGGCGAGCAGCTTCGATAAAGCTATTGCCGAAACGACGACCGGCATCGTAGTCTTTCTGGTAATCGCCAGACGGCGAAACGCACCAAAAATTACGGCCAGACTCAGAGGTAGATACAAAAGGAAGGTCGGCAACGTCAGCGATAGACGCACCTGTAGTGTGATTGGTAGCCATGATAGCAACCTCCTTGTAGTCAGTTTTTAAACCACCACATAGAGGTCTCAATCTCATGGTGGCGGATCGAACAACAGGGTTGAGACTACCGGCTACAAGGAACCCGGCCAGCTCGAAAGCTGCCCCATCGCCCGACCCACCATAACAACATGACATGGCCGAACAGCACACAAAAAAATAGCCGCAATGCAGAGCAGGCGACTTGTGTGCGCCTCGTAGAAACGGGGTCTCAATCCCGACACTGGATTTTGCCAGTGCCCGATCAGCATAATTCCCGTTACTCTGCATTGTCAAGCTTCTCATTACCTTCCACTCTCGCTTATACTTCACTCGCGCTGCGTTGAGCCCGGCGAGATGCGTCCACATCGTTTGAACCGGGTTATTGCTTTGCGTAGGAACTGTCCCGTTCCGAAAAGGCTCCCTAGTCCCGTCCAAGTTCTTAGGGAGCCGCCTATCATTCCTTTTGGTCAAAGCTCTACGCTGAATAGTGCGGCCGTCCGGGCCTTTTTAAGCAACGAATCTCGCATTTCACGATATTCAGTTTTATTAGCGCAGAACCTTGATCAAACCCCTCTGCTTCCTTAGCCCGCGCAAAGGGATGCGGGCGACCATCTTGCTTTGTTGCTTTTGCCGCCTTTGTTACCGGGGTCTTGCGGCTATCTCTGTAAGTTCGACCCCTATCCCGTACCGTATTCCGTCTGTTCTGGCTGTGGCTGCTGAGCGTCTTTTAGGGACCAGCAGCACCACATAAGCAATGCTTCAGTTGTTACAGAGATCCAGATCAGACGGAGAAGAAACAACAGCATGCGCACTCCTCCGCTTAGTAATAAAAACGGCCAGTAACTCTTGATCTGACCAAGGGTGAATCAGCATCGGGTTATTAATGCCGGATTCACGAAAGCTCGCCTTATGCGAACTAACAGGTAACTGGTATTGCGATTCAGGGCTCTTACCTGCTTGGCTTGCTCTGGCGACTTTTACTGACACCCGCACTGGGTAGCCGTGATCCAGTTCTCAGATCCGCAATGGCAGAGAGGTCTATTGCGCTGCCGCCGGGTTACGCCCAGCAGCTAAACCTCTCTCCATTACGTCCTCCCATTATTTTCACAGGCGGGAGGAACCTGCGGATCACTTGAGGTAATGGCGGACCTCAAGAACGGAGTTATGCTGCGTTCTGAAACTCAAAGATGCCCATGTGACGCTGACGCCGCGCTTTCTCTTTCGATCCCTGATGCGGGATGTACTTACTTACGGAATAAGGTTTGATAGGCCAGCCGCCGCGAGGAGCAGGACCGGCAACAAAACCATCAGGGTGATCAAGAGTCACTTCTGGCAGAGAATTGATAAAACGAAATGATTCGTACCGCCCGATTTCATCAAACATAAAGCTCTCCTTAAGCTGCGATCTGCTGAAGATCGTTTTTAATGTCGCCCAGTACATCAGCGATGCTTTCATCCATCAGGGCGCTTAAGCGATCCAGTACAGCGATCTTTACCGCTGCGTTATGAGCAACAGGTTTGGGCGCTTCCAGATCAGCGAAAGCAGCAAGAAGCGAATCAGAAAGCACCGGTTCGCCTTCTTCGCTCTCACCCAGAAACGCAGGAATGCCAGCGGCAACATCCGGTTCAGCTGCTTCAGGGGCCGTAGTCAGTGCGAAGGTGATAGGCTCGCCATCTATGCGCTCAACCGTACCTTCATCAATCAGAGCCTTAAGGCACGCTGTCAGATCCTTGGAGGACA
>NZ_JBFGYC010000577.1:0-2478 GCF_041587635.1 Pontibacterium sp.
CCTGCTCCATGACGCGCATGAATTGAGTAAATGACCCCTGAGAACTCTCAGAACCCAAAGAGAGCTTTTCATCACCTACCAAGTCTCTAAACTTCGAGAAGTACTTAACTTTTTCGTCAACAGTGGAGGTCACAAGATGGCGCAGCAGGGCACTGGCATTGTCGTAGCCTTCCATCTCAGCGATCAGCTCAAACGCATCGCGATAAAATTCGGTGACGTTGGTTTTCAGGCCTTCGGTGAGTTTCTCTTTACGATTCATGGCAAGTTCCTTTGCTATGCTGCTTGTTGGGGAGCGAGGCCGTACGTTAGCGGCAATAGGTCATACCGAGTCACTTCGCCGCCAGTAAGAGCCTCTACAGACTCGACCTTCTTTAGCTCTGGCGGGAAGTTTCGGATTCCATTTGCGTAATGGGTGATCGTCGCAACGGTGCAGCCAAGACGAGAGGCTAAATCGCTACGTATCTTGCTTCTCTCGTGGCGAGGAAATTTTTTAATGTATTCATCAAGAGTCATGATGAGCCTCCGTATTAGTTAATACGAATAATACAAAAGGTATTATCAATGTGCAACCAGCAATCTTTACTTAATTCCACCCAATACGTAGCGTATGATGTGGTCATGGATACTTGGCAGGATCGCGCGAAAAAGCGCATGAAAAGCCTGGGGCTAACTCAGGCCATGTTGTGTGACACTTTGGGGGTTAAGACTCAGGGTGCCGTTGGTCATTACTTTACCGGTCGACGAAAGCTGTCGTCTGATCAGGCTATAGCTCTTGCTAAGCAGCTACAGGTCTCCCTTGAGGAGCTTTTCGACTCCAATACGGAAGGCACTAGGATTCGCGCTCTGCGAATTGAGCGATACCTTACGACTTCTGAGCTATCCCAGAATTCCGGCGTACCTGAGCAAGACGTTCAGGACATAGAAGAAGGCGAGCGATCGCCATCGGAAGAAGAGTTGATTGCTATAGCGAAAGCTTTCGGCGTGCCTGTTGGCTGGCTCACAGAAGGGGAGCAAGATGCTGAGCCCTACCCGTCTTTATCTCCAGTCCCTCAATACAATCAGATTCCTGTCCTCGATGTAGAGCTTGCAGCTGGAAACGGCACGCATATAGACATGGAACGGGTTACGGACTGGGTGCCCATTTCCCAAGACTGGATTCAGGAAAAGCAGTACTCCAAAGATCGGCTTGTTGTAGTTTCAGTCATTGGTGACTCTATGATGCCTCGCCTACATGAAGGCGACATGCTCCTGGTGAACACTGCCGACCAGAAGCCAGCATCAGGCAACGTCTACGCAATCGCTGTAGATAACGAACTGCGCGTTAAGCGCCTTATCAAGCGCATGGACGGAGCATGGATTATCAGCTCTGACAACAAGGCAAATCCTGCCTATCAAGATGAGATAATCTCCAACCATAATTTCGACCAACTCCGCATCATTGGGCGAGCCGTAAAAGTCGTGATGGGCGATATTTAAAGGATTTAAGACGCAATGAAAGGGATTTTAGTTCTACTGCTGGGGGTAATTTTAACCGGTTGCGCGCTCGCGCCGCACGACCAAGGAATGTCTCATTACTCCAGCGGAAAATACGATCACGCCGCCCATCAATGGAACATATCCAATGACCACTATTTGTCACAATACGGCCTTGGCCTGCTTTGGCATCATGGTCTCGGGTCCACCGCCAAAAATACCGACCAAGCCTCTCAGTGGTACATAAAAGCCGCTAGGCAAGGCTATCCTCCCGCAATGAACAATCTCGCTATAATCCAAATGAAAAAGGGGTATACCGAGGCTGCGCAGTCTTGGCTGACCCTGGCGGCGCGATGGGGAAACCAGACTGCCATCAAGAACCTTAGGATCTACAATTTACCCGTGCCTAAGCCTGATTTGTATGCTCGCCAACAGGCTGCCCAGTCCAGCAAAAAAGCGGAGCAAGCTAGAAGCGATGCAGTTAACGCCATGCTTCTAAATTCTTTTATGCAGGGATATCTGGGGGGTGCACCAAGCTACCAGCCAGCAATGACTGGTCGCTCTTCGCCAGCAGTAAAGCCGTCTGCTTGCACTAGCGACAGCCAGTGCGGCTATGGCAATGCCTGCGTAAAGCCTATGGGTAGTGTTTACGGCAGCTGTGCCGCTAAGGTTGATGAGTATGGCCGCCGCACTCTTAGCTCTCCAAGGTCCGGCGTTGAGGTTCGAACTTTCGGATCTGAGAAATGCAGCTTCTCTTTCGAATGCCCTGATAAATTCAAGTGCGATCAATCCTTAAAGATGTGCGTCATGAAATAGTTCTATGTCCATTCGCATCTGAACTGCGAAATACTCTTTGCCTACCAAGCCCGCTCAGTGCGGGTTTTTTTGTGTCTAAAACTCCCTTCCTTTTCTTGTAATCAATACGGCCTCGTATTTTTTAATACAAATAGTATTGACTGGTAATAATACGTTTTGTATATTTACCTCAACTTCACTGATCAACCG
>NZ_JBFGYC010000578.1:0-2476 GCF_041587635.1 Pontibacterium sp.
GCTCACGAAAGATCTGAATACCTTCAGCATCGGGAGGTTTACCGACCTTGGGGTAAATTTGACTCTATTGATGACGGTGATCGCTATCTGGTTAAACATATAACGGTGAATCCAGGGGAAAAACTTTCACTTCAGATGCATCATTATCGAGCAGAGCACTGGGTGGTTGTGAGTGGGACTGCTGAGGTGCGTTGTGGAGATAAGCTGATGTTGCTTTCAGAGAATCAATCTACTTACATTCCGCTTGGAGAAACCCATCAATTGCGTAATCCTGGGGAGGTGCCGTTGGAGATTATAGAGATACAATCAGGCGAATATCTGGGAGAGGATGATATTATCCGTTATGCCGATGACTACGGGCGGACTTGATTTTTCTATTCGCAAGTTACGTGGATAATAAGTAAGGCACTAAACCTTTCAAGTAAGCTCGATATTCATAAATGCGGGCCTATTTAGGTAAGTTTCCCATAGGGCAATAAACTCTTCGTTTGAACCGGGTCATAGATGGAACTACCGACATCGCTACAGTACATTTCGGTGATTATATCCTTAGCGGGCGTTATAGGGGCGTTGATTTTTTCACGCCTGCGTCCGCTTATTATCTTTTCTGTGGTAGTAACGTTTCTGTACGTTACTGGCGTTATCCCTTTCGAAGAACTTTCCATCAATTACGTGAACAGCTCTCTGCTGACGTTAGTCGTGTTGCTCCTGCTCTCGCTGGTATTGGAAAAAACGGTTCTGCTTTCCTATGTGGCGCGACAGGTTGTTCAGGGCGGGCTGAAAAGCATACTGTTTCGGCTGGGTCTTTTTTCTGGCATTACCTCTGCATTTCTTAATAATACCGCTGTAGTAGCAGCGTTGATGGGGCCGCTGCGTAAACAGTCTGGGATTCTAGGATCAAAACTGCTATTACCTCTATCTTATGCCTCTATTCTGGGTGGGATGCTTACCCTGATTGGCACGAGTACCAACCTGATTGTGAACAGTTTTATTGATCAGGCAGGCATGCAATCGTTTGGATTTCTGGATTTCACAGTGGTGGGCGGTATCGTTTTTGTCGTTTCCTTATTGGTGTTGGTTTTCGTTTCGGGGCGCTTATTACCCTCTCATCCGCTGCAGAATAGTGATGCAGATGTTTCAGAGTATTTTCTAGAGCGAATCGTGTCGGTCGGATCGCCTTTGGTTGGTCGTTCGGTGGTCGAAAACGGCTTGCGCAATCTGGAGAAGCTTTATCTGGTCGACGTTATTCGTGAGGATGCAGTTATCTCTCCGGTTGGTCCGGAAGAGGTTATCAAAGAACGCGATATTCTGGTGTTTTCAGGCGATCCTGGCGCTGTGTTCTTGCTTGAGGATATTGAGGGGTTGGAATCCCAGGAGAATCATCAGGATTTGATCCGGCATAATCTCGTAGAAGTGGTTGTTTCGCCGTCTTCCATCTTGCTGGGGCGGACGGTTAAAGAGTCGGATTTTCGTTCGCGTTTCGATGCGGCGGTTGTCGCTGTTAGGCGTGGTGAGTCGCGAATTGAAGGTGGGTTAGGGCGGCTTGAGCTAAGGGCGGGTGACGAGCTGGTTTTGGCGGTTGGGCCTGACTTTAAAGCACGAGATAACTTGGCGCGAAACTTTGTCATTGTTGGTGGTGTTGAAAACCGTACGTTGCTTGGATTATGGCCGAGCGTGGGGGTGATTGGTGGTTTTCTTACGGCTATTGGTTTGGCGGCTGTGGGTGTGGTTTCCTTCTTTAAAGCGTTATTGGTATTGCTAGTACTGTTTGTGGCCTTGAAGTTGGTGACGTTGGATGAGTTGCGTCGTCGCTTTCCGTTTGAGTTGGTCTTGGTGATCGGAGGCGCGCTGGGATTGGCTCAGGCGATGGTGAGTACCGGTGTGGCTGCGGATATTGCATCCATTGTTAACAGCGTATTCGGTAGTTTTGGCGTGTATGGCGCTTATATTGGGGTATTTGTGGTGACTTGGTTGCTGACCGAGTTAGTCACCAATAACGCAGCTGCGGCGTTGGTGTTTCCGATTGCGCTGTCGGTTGCACAGCAGTGGGGTGTGAGTCCGTATCCGTTTTTTATGGCGGTGGCTTTTGGGGCGAGTGCGAGTTTCTTGTCGCCGTATGGGTATCAGACCAATCTGATGGTGTTCAGTGTTGGGCGGTATAGCATTCGGGATTATTTTAGAGCGGGTGCGCCGGTGTTGGTGGCGTATAGTGTAACGGCGGTGTTGATGATACCGGTGGTTTTTCCGTTTTAGGTTGATGAGATGGTCTCCTCCCGTCCTACGGCGTCACAATGCGCCAAGATAGAACTATACATATCACTATCTGGTGGATACATAGGAGGAGACCATGATTAAGCCTAGTGTGATTGGACTCGATTTAGCAAAAAATATCTTTCATCTTGTGGTGTTGAATCAACACTGTCGTGACATCAAGCAAAAACGATTACGTCGCGCACAACTCGCACAACACTTTGCC
>NZ_JBFGYC010000579.1:0-2476 GCF_041587635.1 Pontibacterium sp.
AAAGTACAGCATCAGCGTTTTATCGCTCTCAGCCGCCTCAGCCAGATCATCACCGAATTCGAGAAAACTCTCTTTAAACCAATACGGTGATTCGATCTCTGCGCCATCAAATTTAAGCAGACGAGTAGAATCTGCATGCGAAGGACTGCTTGCCAACACGAGCATCAGTACTACGGTCAGAAAACGCATATGGGCTCTCCCTGTATTTAGGGATTCATTTTGGCCCATCTATGATAAATACGCGACCCGCACATAGTCGCGTATAGAAAGGAAAAGGGATTAACCCGTTATACCGGGTATGAGCCTGACCAGCCAAACTGACTGAAAAGCTGATCGACATACGCATCAACCGGCGCTTTTATTGTCAGTAATTCGCCGTTTTCAGGGTGACGAAAGCTTAATTCAATCGCCATTAACAACAAACGATCCAGATCAAAGTGGTCACGGAACGCCTTATTGTGACGTCCATCCCCGTGCTTGGTATCACCAATCAGAGGGTGAGATATGTGTTTCATATGACGGCGAATCTGGTGCTTACGACCGGTTTTGGGTTTGACCTCAACTAATGAATAGCGAGAGACATCATACCGCCCTACAGCCATCGGCAGCTCCACAGTGCCCAGCCGACGGTATTCAGATACCGCTTCTTGTGCCGGCTTATCGGGATTCGACATTTTATCCGCCAACTTATCCAGTTTTTCTTTCAGCGCATAATCAATCACATCCCCTTCCGGGGTATAGCCACGCGTCATACACAGATAGGTTTTTTGTACCTCACGATCAGCAAACTTCTGATTCATCTTCTGTGCGGTTTCTTTATTCTTACCAAACACAATGACACCGGAGGTCGGACGATCGAGACGATGAATCGTATAGGCCGTGCCTTGCAGATACTCTTTCAGCATGCTGGTTAGATTCGGCGTCCCTCTGGGAGCAATCCAGCTGGGATGGACCAACAGACCAGAAGGCTTGTTGACGGCAATCAGATTATCGTCCTCAAAGAGGATATCGAGCTCACACATGGGCTATGTACTTCAGAATCAAAGAAATTTGGAAGGTTGGCAATTTTAAGTGCTTAGATCCGCGCAAACAACCAAAGCCTGGCACCACAAGAAAATACGATGCAACACGCTCATTCATCAGAAAAAACCGAAGTTTTCTATCGAAAAATACAGATTGATCGATATCTGACTGAAAAGACAAGGAAATAACCAGCAATTAAGGGTGACAAAAACTAAACTTCCCTTGAAAAAACTGTCTTAATCCCTATAAATAGCTATAACGCAACAACAAACCCATGAGGACAAACATGCGTAACGTTGACACTTATAGTGCTGGCAGGGAAGAATCAGTACTGACAACCAATAAACTTATCCGCAACACTTACATGTTGCTGGGCATGACACTGGTATTCAGTGCGGTTACTGCTGGCATCTCTATGGCCATCAACCCTCCGTTTATCGTGTATCTTGGCAGCATCATCGTTAGCTTCATTATGCTGTTCGTTCTGAACAAAAAGCAGAACACCGCAGCTGCACTACCACTAGTCTTCGTGTTCACGGGCCTGATGGGCTTCGGACTCGGCCCTCTGCTGAACCACTACCTGGGTATGGCAAACGGCGGTGATATCGTTATGACTGCGCTGGGCATGACCGCCCTGACCTTCCTGGGTCTGTCCGCATACGTGATGACCTCCAAGAAAGACTTCAGCTTCATGGGCGGCTTCCTGTCCGCGGGTGCGATCGTTGCTTTGATTGCGATGGTTGCCCTGTTCGTACTGCCGATGTTCGGTATTGAAGTTGGCGCAATGCACATGGCGTTCTCTGCGTTCATCGTGTTGCTGATGGCTGGTTTCATCCTGTATGACACCAGCAACATCGTTAACGGTCACTACACCAACTACATCATGGCAACTGTTAGCCTGTACCTGAACATCTACAACCTGTTCGTACACATGCTGGCACTGGCTGGATTCTCTATGGACGACTAAACGCCCGTCGCTTAATCAGCTCTGCTAAAGCCCCCTTTTCTTGTTAAGATTAGGGGGCTTTTTCTTTTATTACAGTTGCTTGCCGATGATATTTTCAATTGTTGTACAGGCTGCGCCTTATAGCTGCCAGTCTGCCGAAACGGCTCTACGCTTTGCGAGAAGCCTGCTCGAAAAAGGTCACAGCCTACACCGCGTGTTTTTTTACGGCGATGGCATCCACACAGGGAGCGCCCTTGCCTCTCCACCTCAGGATGAAATCAATATCCCTTCTGACTGGAACACACTTGCCGCTGAACACCAGCTGGATCTAGTAGTATGCATCGCCGCAGCTGTCCGTCGCGGCGTACTGGATGCTAATGAAGCACGCCGATATGGCAAGTCAGGTTCCAATCTGGAAGAAGGCTTTGAACTTTCAGGGCTCGGCCAGCTGGCCGATGCTATTGCTCAGTCTGACCGCGTTATTACCTTTGGAGCCTGAGTCATGCC
>NZ_JBFGYC010000580.1:0-2463 GCF_041587635.1 Pontibacterium sp.
CCCCGAGCGGGATTCGCTCATCCCACTGCTTGGCCGGCACAAACCAATGCCATGCCTCCTCCAGCTTCAGGGTTGAGCGACTTGGCGCCTGCTTAGGAAACTTAAGACGCGGAATACCATTAATCCACGGCGCGGAGTTCGTGACAGGCGCGATGCCAACATACATCTCGCTGCCCGACAGCACGAATAACTGAAGACGCAACGCCTGGGAACGCTTAGCCTTAATCAGCTTTCCTGACTTGCGCAGAAACTGCGCTAAAGCAGAGCCGAACTTACGACAAAAAGTGACTAACTCTCGCCCTTCCGTTGTATCCGGCTGCTCGACCCACAGCTCGACACATTCAGGATATGATTCCAACAGTCCGCTGAGCTGTCCGATACGATCGCCCGCTTCCAGATGCTGCAGATCGCCACACGCCATCCACTGCCGAATGAACACCAAAGAACGAAAATCCACCTTATCCACAACAACACGCGCGTCGCCTGACTGTGAACAGGTAAACAGGACGTAACCTGACTGGGGTTCCAGCTGACAATAGCCATAGATACCCACTTCCGCTGCGCGGTCTGCTATCTCAGCCGCGGCCTCTTTCTCAAATCCTGGCCGGCATTGCAGCACAAGACGGTGAAATTCGTTCAACGAATAATCTCCTCAATCTGACGAGTGACGTGTTCGAGATGCATTTGCTGGCTAAATCCGGACGCCTTCCTAGGCTTAAGATCATGGTCCCCATCTTCAAGCCAATGCAGATGTACCGATTCAGAAAGCGCGTAGTGTAACACTTCTTCCCGATATCCCATCGGATCTCGCGTGCCCTGAAAAATATGCACAGGCTTGGTTATGCCTTCCAGATGCCCGGTACGTAACTTGTCCGGCTTACCCGGCGGATGAAACGGAAAGCCCAAAGCAAAACATGCGACTGCATCTGTTTCATCCAGCAACATTGAAGCCACACGACCTCCCATCGATTTGCCCGCAATATAGACCGGCACATCGGATTCAACACAATGCGAGTCAATCAATGCTTTATAGTGGCCCAGCAAAACCGGCATACGATCCGGCGGACGGCGTTTACCGTCTTCTCGACGCTTCTGCATATAGGGAAATTCAAAACGGACAACCTGTAGGCCTATACCTGAAAGCAATTCATCCATCTGCAACATAAAGGGGTGATCCTTACCCGCACCCGCTCCGTGCGCAAGCAGAACGCGCGCGACGGGGCAATTCTCTTTTTTAAACATTGGCTTAGTACCTTGGTAGCAGAGAAAGGAGAATCATACCTATTTAGGCAGCTTGATCTACATCAAGTAAAGAACCAAAAAGGGGTTTTACAGGTTCGTTAAAAGCAGCCCTAAAGAACTAAAAAAAACATAAAAATAAACACAGGAGCATTCTTATTTTATTTAAAATAAAATATTTTTCCCTTCATTTTCATGATCTTAAAAAAAACACCACGTACTCCCCCCAACCTTTAATCCTCCTCTAATATGCATTTCGCAGGTGCGACAATTGGTCTCACTTTTTCCGACACTTACATTGAAAATCAATGGCCATTTCCACATAATTGCCGCTGAACTCAAATTTCCTTAATAGCTTGTTGATGAGAGCCTGACATGAGCACAGCAACTGAACACCCCACCTACAATTATAAAGTGGTGCGCCAGTTCGCCATCATGACAGTGGTTTGGGGTATCGTCGGAATGGCCGTCGGTGTCCTAATCGCTGCCCAGTTGGTTTGGCCAGCACTAAACTTTGATATTCCTTGGTTGACTTACGGTCGTCTTCGTCCGTTGCACACCAACGCAGTAATCTTTGCGTTTGGTGGTTGAGCACTGTTCGCAACTTCCTACTATGTAGTACAGCGCACCTGTCAGACTCGTCTGTTCGGTGGCGGCCTGGCTGCGTTCACGTTCTGGGGCTGGCAGGCAATCATCGTATTGGCAGCAATCTCCCTGCCAATGGGCTGGACCTCCGGTAAAGAATACGCTGAGCTGGAATGGCCAATCGACCTGCTGATCGCAGTTGTTTGGGTATCCTACGCAATCGTATTCCTGGGTACCGTTAAGCTGCGTAAAACCTCCCACATCTACGTGGGTAACTGGTTCTACATGGCGTTCATCATCACCGTTGCTGTTCTGCACATCGTAAACAGCGCTGCCCTGCCTGTATCTCTGACCAAGTCTTACTCTGTATATCCTGGTGCAGTCGATGCAATGGTTCAGTGGTGGTACGGTCACAACGCGGTAGGTTTCTTCCTGACTGCAGGCTTCCTGGGTATGATGTACTACTTCGTACCTAAGCAGGCTGAGCGTCCAATCTTCTCCTACCGTCTGTCCATCGTGCACTTCTGGGCACTGATCGCGACTTACATGTGGGCTGGTGGCCACCACCTGCACTACACTGCACTGCCAGACTGGACTCAGTCCCTGGCAATGGTAATGTCTCTGATTCTGCTGGCTCCA
>NZ_JBFGYC010000581.1:0-2445 GCF_041587635.1 Pontibacterium sp.
CAACTTCGTCTTCGGTTGGGAATTGTCCCATGCCCAGCAGTCCGTTTTCGGACTGCAGCATAACTTCCATATCATCAGGGATGTAGTTCGCTACCAGTGTAGGAATACCAATACCTAGGTTTACGTAGTAACCGTCCTGCAGCTCACGTGCAACGCGCATCGCCATCTGTTCGCGGGAAAGTGCCATAATGAATCTCCTCCCTTATGCTTCGCGCACTGTGCGCTGTTCAATACGTTTCTCGAAAGTGCCCTGAATGACACGGTCGACGTAAATACCCGGCGTGTGGATCTGAGTTGGATCCAGTTCGCCTGGCTCAACAATCTCTTCCACTTCAACCACAGTGATCTTGCCTGCGGTTGCCGCCATTGGGTTAAAGTTCTGCGCTGTGTGGCGGTAGATCACATTACCGTAACGGTCTGCTTTCCAGCCTTTAACAATAGCGAACTCACCGGTAATGGATTCTTCCAGAATGTAGTTGCGGCCATCGAACTCACGTACGTCCTTGCCTTCACCTACCAGCGTGCCGTAACCGGTCGCGGTATAGAATGCAGGGATGCCAGCACCACCGGCACGCATTTTTTCTGCCAGCGTACCCTGAGGAGTCAATTCAACTTCCAGTTCGCCTTCCAGCAACTGTTTCATGAACAGTGCGTTCTCACCCACGTAAGAAGAAACCATCTTCTTAACCTGCTTGTCTTCCAGCAGGATGCCCAGGCCAAATCCGTCTACACCACAGTTGTTGGAAACAATGGTCAGGCCGTTAACGCCCATTTTTTTGATTTGCGCGATGCAACCTTCGGGAATACCGCACAGACCAAAGCCACCAGCGATGACGGTCATGTCGTTATCCAGACCTGCCATTGCCTCTTCGTAGCTGTTTACCACCTTGTCAAAACCGGACATGGGGAGAACTCCTCTCGTTATTATTCAGTTCCAGAGCGTCTAATCATCTGCTCTGCAACAGTTCAATTCAACCTGCTTACAATCCAGTCATGCATGGTGATTCGGGCACCGTGTCACTGAGTGTTTGCTCGCTTCATGTTGAATAGCATCTATTAGATGGTAATATTTATCCAATTTAAAAATTTCAATAATTCATTTAGTTTATTTATGAATGTAACCGTTAAGCAGTTGAAAGCATTTGTTGCAGTAGCGAAAACGCGCAGTTTTGCCGAAGCGGCTGAGCTGGTTTATCTGTCGCAACCAGCTCTGAGTATTGCCATCAAAAACCTGGAAGAAACGGTCGGTGGAACACTGTTGGCAAGATCCACTCGCACATTGGCGTTGACCCCGGAAGGGGAGGCGTTTTACCCGGTCGCCGAACGCCTATTGGCAGACTGGGATGATGCCATGCTGGAGTTGCATAACCTGTTCTCCCTGAAGCGCGGTAAGCTTTCTATCGCGGCTATGCCATCCTTCGCCGGACAGCAGCTGCCCAGTGTTTTAGGCGGCTACCGCCGGTTGTACCCTGATATCAACGTGACCGTGCAGGATGTTGTGGCTGAGGCGGTCGTGGAGATGGTACGCAGTGGGCGGGTAGAAGTGGGTATCGCTTTTTTACCTGATAGCTCAATCGACGACCTGAATTTTGAAACCCTGTTTGAAGACCGGTTTGTTGTTGCGTTACCGGCCGATCATCCGTTGCTGGAAAAGGATGCAATCACATGGAATCAGTTGAAGTCCTACCCCTTTATTGCACTGCAGCGACCGTCCAGTATTCGTGAGGTTATTGAACGAACCTTAGAAGAGAAAAAATTTAATCTGAATATAGAGTTAGAGTCACATCAGCTGATCACTATCATCCGTATGGTGGTGTGTGGGCTGGGTGTCAGTGTGGTTCCGTCACTCTGTATCCCGCAGATCGAACAGCTGGGCGGGCACTGGCGCCCATTGAAAGCCCCAGTGATTACGCGAAAAGTGGGTATATTTACACGCAAACGCTATCCACTTTCAGCGGCGGCAACCGCAATGATTGACGTACTGAAAAAGGGCGAGTTTCAATTGGAGTAGCATGGGGCTCAAAATGTTCTTGAGTAATGACTCATGTAAAAGACTGTCGCAGATCAACACGCTTAAGCCCACAAATCGCTACATTGGATGCCGTTGTGTTGTCCGCTCAGGGAGAGAGTAGAGCAAGACAGCGACTTCTCTGCACGGGCCTCCCTAAGTCAGCAAGGCGGTTCCGTGCAATCCCTTCTTGCCCGCACCGATCTACCCAAAATCGCCGATATTTCACTATCGTTCTGGCTATGTAAGAAATTTTAGATAAATTCTTAAAAAGCAGTTGATGAAGCTGATTTTTCTCAATAGAATACGCGCCTCATGTGATCGGGGCTGGCTATGCCACCTGAGAACATTTGCGGTGAGGTGTCCGAGTGGCCGAAGGAGCACGCCTGGAAAGTGTGTATACGGAAACGTATCGAGGGTTCGAATCCCTCCCTCAC
>NZ_JBFGYC010000582.1:0-2442 GCF_041587635.1 Pontibacterium sp.
GCGATCCAGACATTCGATGACCTTCTCATAGCGTTCAGGTTTGGAGCAGATCAGTGGGAATTTATGCTTAATCCACAGACCAAAATCATTAGCGTATACCGAGGTGGTAAAAATTTCCTCGCCGGAGAAATAACACACCATTTTCCGTGTCATCCAGTTATACAGACTGGTTTTGACCCGCTCGATCTCCAGCGCCAGTTCATGGGCTGATGATGCACTGCGATACTCTAACGTTGAACGTTCATTTTGCACTTTTCCGCGTAGATAGGAATCGTTGATCAGGCTGACTGCGCCGTCCAGTATTCGGTTGATCAGGACAACTGATCTGACCTTTTCCCGATCGGTCAGATCGGATGACACCATTGTTTTGAACATCTCCTCTTTGATGATGGTCATCGCGGAATTGACCAATGACATTGGGATCTCTACGCGTGCATGTACCTCACCGATACGTTGCTGAAAACGCAGGGACTCGACCATCTCCTCGGCTGTCTTAGGCGCGAAGGTTTGTGCCAGCCACTTTGCCAATTCGGTGGTTAGACGATGTTCTACTAGTTCGTTGCTGAGGAAGCGTGCGGTGGATTCGTCATCCATCAATTCGGAATAAAACGTATGTACGTAGTGGGGCATCGCTGGCGTAAGAATCGGTAGCATAATCGCCAGCAGCGCGTTGGTTTCCGGAGTGAAGAGGTTACCGTAGTAATACTTGGTCAATTTTTTCATTGTGAAACGTCTCAAATGCTGATGTTCAGCGGTGAGCTATCTGTTCATAAAATTCATCGGAGTGCTGTACATCCAAGACCAGCATGCAAAATTAAGTACGGGGGGCGGGTCGAAGACCGTCCTTAATGATCAGGGATAAATAGCTTCTCAAATTCTTTGGCGGCAACGGGTTCCGAATAGAGGTAACCTTGCCCATAGTCGCAGCCAGCATCACGCAATATTATTTGCTGTTCTGCAGTTTCGATACCTTCGGCAATCACTTTCATGCGGAGTTTATGGGCCATCACGATGATCGCCTCGCATAGTGCAAGGTCATCAGAATCCGTTGTCAGGTTTTGCACAAATGAGCGGTCAATCTTAATAAAATCAATCGCATACTTTTTCAGGTAGGCGAGCGATGAATATCCGGTGCCAAAATCATCCAGCGAAATTGAGATCCCCGCATCATGCAAAGCCCTTAGTTTTTCCGGTGCGGCGCTGATTTTATCCATCAGCACGCCTTCTGTGACTTCTATAGAAATGGCTTCCAATGGTAGATGTAATGTATTCAGATAATCAAGCCAGTGGCTCATACGGGATGTTTTATCCAGATATTGCACGGGCGAGGAGTTGATACTCACATGGAAGTTAGGACTGAACGTTTTACGCCATTCAGCGGCCTGTTTGGCGGCCTGGCGGAATACCCAGTCACCGATTTCAGAGATCAGTCCGGTTTCTTCTGCAGCAGGGATAAACTGATCAGGGCTGATCATGCCGCGCGTTGGATGTTGCCAGCGAATCAATGCTTCAGCTTTGACCAGCTTGCCGGTCGATAACTCGATAATGGGCTGGTAATACAGGCAGAACTGCTGCTCGCTGATTGCTCGGCGCAGGTCTCTAATCAAACGAGCATGCAGCAGTGCTTCACGCTGCATCGATTGGGTAAAGTGCTGGTAGTTATTGCGGCCTTGAGCTTTGGCCGCATACATGGCCTGATCGGCGGCTTTAAATAAGGTTTCGCCGGTTGCTCCATCCTCGGGATAAAAGGATATGCCGATGCTCATGGTGACATACAGGCAATCCTCGTTGAGGTGGAAGGGATCTTTAAAGGCATTCAGGACACGGATCGCCGTTTGCTCTGCGATGCGGTAATCCTCCAGATCCGAGAGCAGAATGGTAAATTCGTCACCACCCAGTCGGGCGAGGGTATCGTTGGGACGAATACACTGCTTCAGGCGGCGCGTCGCTTCCAGTAACAACATATCGCCTTTGCTGTGTCCCAGTGTGTCGTTCACCTCCTTGAAGCGATCCAGATCCATGTAAAGCACAGCCAGATTAGTGCCGCGTGTATGTGCATTCTGGATCTCAAGCTCCAGCCGCTCTTTTAAAAAGCGGCGGTTGGGAAGATCGGTCAAAGCGTCGAAATTGGCTTGCTTGCGAATCAGCGCTTCGCTTTCGATACGGTGCGTGATATCACGGATAACCGCAAACAGGTAGGCATTATTGCCCTGTGCGATGTAACTGATGCTGCCTTCAATCGGGAAGGTGGTACCGTCTTTTCGCTGATGAATACCCTCACGAAGAATATTACCCTGCTGCTTTACGCTTGATGTGAACTTAGTCCAGGCATCGCCGGTTGGTAGCGTCTGGTTGATATCAAATACGCTCAACTGGAGCATTTCAGATTTACTGTAATGCAGGCGTTTATGCGCTGGCTCGTTGCAGTCGATGATCTGACCA
>NZ_JBFGYC010000583.1:0-2433 GCF_041587635.1 Pontibacterium sp.
CAACTGTTGATTGATGTAAATGGCGTTGGCTATGAAGTTGAGGCCTCCATGAATACCTTCTATCGTTTGCCGGAGCTGGGCAGGCAGGTCACGTTGTTTACGCACTTTGTGGTACGTGAAGATGCACAGCTGCTCTACGGTTTTGCCGACCGGGAGGAGCGGTTGCTGTTCCGTACCTTGATCAAAGTGAATGGCGTGGGTCCAAAGCTCGCGCTAACCATTTTGTCGGGCATCAGCGCCAACGACTTTGTGCGCTCTGTGCATGATCAGGATACCGCTGCCTTGGTGCGTTTGCCTGGTGTTGGTAAAAAGACCGCCGAGCGACTGATCGTTGAGATGAAAGATAAGCTGAAGGATCTGCAGGTCGCCGATTTTGGTGAATTCCAGTTGAGCGGTGGTGGTGATCCAGACGTGGCTGTCTCGATGCCTGCAACCGATCATCGGGCCGAGGCAGAAAGTGCATTAGTGGCACTGGGATACAAGCCGGTACAGGCGACTAAAGCGATTGCCCAGGCTGAAAAGGCCTTGGGCGCGGGGGCTAGCAGTGAAGATCTGATCCGGCAGTCGCTAAAGTCGATGGTTACGGGTTAACGGTGTAGTTGGCTATATTGGTTTTTGTAAGAACAATTCAATTTTCGTGTGATTTGAGGCTCCATCCATGATCGAAGCAGATCGTTTTATCTCACCTGCCAGCAATCCTGTTGAAGAAGCGCAGGATCGGGCAATACGCCCTAAAACGCTGGAGGATTACGTCGGTCAGCCTACTGTGCGTGAGCAGATGGAGATTTTTATCCATGCAGCGAAAGGGCGTGGTGAGGCGTTGGATCACACGTTGATCTTTGGGCCACCGGGTCTGGGTAAGACGACGTTGGCTAATATCATTGCCAACGAGATGGGATCTGAGATCAAAACGACATCGGGCCCGGTGTTGGAAAAGGCGGGTGATCTGGCTGCATTGCTCACCAATCTTGAGCCGGGTGACGTACTTTTTATCGATGAAATTCACCGCCTCAGTCCCAACGTGGAAGAGGTCTTATATCCAGCCATGGAAGATTATCAGCTGGATATTATGATCGGTGAAGGTCCGGCCGCACGTTCGATAAAGCTGGAGTTGCCACCGTTTACGCTGGTGGGGGCAACCACGCGGGCAGGGTTGCTGACGTCGCCGCTGAGAGACCGTTTTGGCATCGTGCAGCGCCTTGAATTTTACAATGTCGATGACCTGTCCAGTATCGTCGGTCGCTCGGCTGAGTTGTCAGGGACGAGTGTCGATGAGCGCGGTGCGCGTGAAATTGCGTGCCGCTCCCGTGGAACGCCGCGTATTGCCAATCGCTTGTTACGTCGTGCGCGTGACTATGCCGAGGTTAAAGGTGATGGGTATATCTCATCGGAGATGGCTGATCGCGCCTTAAACATGTTGAATGTCGACAACAGTGGTTTCGATCATATGGATCGCCGAATGTTGTTGGCGATGATTGAGAAGTTTGGTGGTGGTCCTGTCGGGGTGGAGAGTCTCGCCGCGGCAATCAGCGAAGAACGCGATACCATCGAAGATGTGCTGGAGCCATACCTGATCCAGCAAGGTTTTATTATGCGTACGCCAAGAGGGCGCGTAGCAACAGATCATGCCTATCGCCACTTCGGAATAGACAAACCGGACATGGATCAATAGAAGAGAATAAATCGCGGTGATCCCTGTCAGTCTGACATTGATCAACGTCCTGCAGCCCGTGCGTTGACTAAGATGTGAGGTAGTAGATTAACACGGATAAAAGGGCTGCAAATGGTCACTACAATCACCACATCCAAGGTATTGGCGTTTAAGGCAGAGATCGAAGAGCATTTACGTCGTCTGCGTGAAGAGGCACGTGAGGAGCTGCGCGATACTCAGCAGATGGGAGAAAGTACATTCTCTGGGTCTGCTCACGATCGTACGGAGGAGGCTGAGCAGGCGGCCGCTGTTGCGCTGAATTTGATGAATCTGTCTCGTCATACCGATGAGATTCGTGCCTGTATCGAGGCGCTTCATCGCATCGAAGAGGGTGAGTACGGTATCTGTCTCGAATGTGGGGATGATATTGAGTTAAATCGCCTGCATGCAAATCCAATTGCGGTGTGTTGTGTGCGTTGTCAGTCCGCTGGAGAAACGCTGAGGGCGGTGAGCTAAGCGCCGCCTTTTCATCACTCTTAAGTCTTTGCTCACGGTTCCCTCCTTTATTTATGTAACCTTCTCCTGTTATTGTCTCTTGGTAGGCTCGCTTGGGTTTTATTTGAGCGTGTCGGGCTACAGTTTATTGTGAATACCTGAACTTTTTTGAGCTGTAAGCGTCCCATTCGAGACGGCTGATTGGGGAGGTTTGTTTTCTCAATCGCTGCGAATGTGTTTTGGTGTTACGGGCAGGTCAAAAACCGGGTTCGTTGTGACACAGGACG
>NZ_JBFGYC010000584.1:0-2428 GCF_041587635.1 Pontibacterium sp.
CCGCTAATTTACGTTGTAAATCAAGGGGTTATTTCAGCAGTCTCGCGATCCGTTTGCTGTCCGAAGAAGCTGTTGTCTCAAGCGAGGAGGCGTATTCTATAGAGCGGAGTTTTTAAGTCAAGCACTTATCTTAAAATTTATTAAATCTTTTGAAAGTGCTGTATATCAATCAATTCAACAGCACCTGACTCTATAGTTTCAGTAAAGAAGTTACGGGCAACACGAACAAAACGCTCAGGACTGTCCGTGACCAGAAATGATACGTCCCCCTGCATAGCGCTGCTATTACCCAACGCATGCTCCCGAAGCAACTTCTTAACAACGAGTGCTGTCGTTTCTGCTGAGTCCACCAAGTGAACTCGCTCACCCATCACCTTTGATATTGCCCTTTTAAGCACAGGAAAGTGTGTACACCCCAATACCAATGTATCGATATTTGCATGCTTGCCTTCACGTATTGGCTCCAGACAGCGAGCGACAACCTGCTCCACCAACTCCCCGTCATGCCACCCCTCTTCTGCTAGCGCTACAAACAGAGAGCAAGCCAGGGCTTTAATGGTTGCGTCTGGCCGACGCTGCAAGATCGCACTTTGATAAGCCTGGTTGTTGACGGTGCTTTCTGTGGCAATCACACCTATCCGTCCACTCTGACTCACACCACAACTGGCATCAGCCCCGGGACCAACAACCCCCACAATGGGCATTTCGGGATATTGGCAAGCAAGCGGTTCAACGGCAACAGCGGAAGCAGTATTACAGGCAATTACAACAAACTTGACCTCTCGCTCCCGCAGCGCCTTAACAGCCTGGTCGGCATAGCGCGTAACAGAAGCGGAGCTTTTCGTGCCGTAGGGAACACGCGCCGTGTCCCCCAGGTAGAGAAGATTTTCATTGGGCAGAGTTTCACGCAGTGCATTCAGCACAGTCAGCCCACCCACACCAGAATCAAAAACACCAATCGGCAGCTGACTGATACACTTCATAAATTACTTTTTCTTACGTGATTTCTTACGCGCCTGTTTCTTCAGATCCTGAATGTGCCGACCTTGACGCTCTTTTTTCGCAACCTGACGTGGCGTCAATACATTGCGTTTACCCTCGAACGGGTTATCGCCCGTACGAAACTCGAAGCGTACCGGTGTACCTTTAATCGCCAACACCTGGGTAAACTTATTCTCAAGGTAACGCTTATAAGAACCCGGCAAAGAATCCGTCTGATTGCCATGCACAACAATAATTGGCGGGTTTGAGCCCCCCTGATGGGCATAACGCAACTTGATACGACGCCCACTGACCATAGGTGGCTGATGATCAGCGACCATATCTTCCAATAAACGGGTTAGCTTACTGGTAGACCATTTCTCCATCGCACACTGATAGGCCTCATCGATTGAGCCATACATATCACCAACACCACTACCATGCAGCGCCGAGATAAAGTGCATTCGGGCGAAACCGGCAAACTCCAGCTTACGACGAATCTGCTCACGCACCCGCTCTTTCTGTTCGTAATCCATCCCATCCCATTTGTTGAGGGAGATCACCAGCGAACGCCCTGTATCCATCACAAAACTCAGCATGCTGAGATCTTGATCCGTCACACCTTCACGCGCATCAATCACCACTACAACAACATTGGCATCACGCACGGCCTGCAGCGTTTTAACAATGGAAAACTTTTCGACCGCTTCTTTGATGTTTTTACGACGGCGGATGCCGGCCGTGTCAATCAACGTATAGGCATCACCGTCACGCTCATACGGTATATAAACGCTGTCACGTGTCGTACCGGCCTTATCGAACACGACAACCCTATCTTCACCCAACATGCGGTTGACCAGCGTAGACTTACCGACGTTCGGGCGACCAACAACCGCAATTTTGACGCTTTTATCAATCACGTCCGCCAGCGCCTTATCTACCTCTACATCCGGTACAAGCTGCAAGACATACTCGATCAACGCTGTTACGCCACGACCATGAGAAGCGGCAATTGGAGTGGGCGCCCCAAGACCTAAACCGTGGAAATCGCCCATGGCTACGTCTGGGTCAATACCATCCGTTTTGTTGACCACGAGAAAACACTCTTTCTCTTTACGGCGCAAGTAGTCAGCCAATCGCTCATCATCCGGATTAAGGCCTGCGCGACCATCAACCAGGAACAAAACAATATCGGCTTCGTCTACAGCCTGCAGAGACTGGCGGGCCATCTCATAATCGATACCTTTCTCATCACCTGTGATACCACCTGTATCTACGACAATGTAGTCTTTTTCACCGACACGTCCTTCGCCGTATTTACGGTCACGGGTTAATCCCGGAAGGTCAGCCACAAGCGCATCACGGCTCTTGGTCAGACGATTAAATAGTGTAGATTTGCCGACGTTTGGTCGGCCCACAAGTGCAATTACGGGAAGCATGAGCTCTC
>NZ_JBFGYC010000585.1:0-2423 GCF_041587635.1 Pontibacterium sp.
CGTGAAGGCGGTTCTGTGACCGCGGGTAACGCCTCCGGTGTCAACGATGGTGCTTGTGCCCTGCTGATCGCGTCTAAAGAAGCAGCAGAGAAAAATGGCCTGACCCCGAAAGCCCGTGTGGTGGCAATGGCCACTGCCGGTCTTGAACCACGCATCATGGGCTTTGGTCCTGCACCAGCCTCGAAGAAGGTGCTGGAGAAAGCCGGTCTGACACTGGATCAGATGGATGTCATCGAGCTGAATGAAGCCTTTGCTTCACAGGGTTTGGCGGTGATGCGTGATCCGGGTTTACCGGATGATGCAGAAAACGTGAATCCGAACGGCGGTGCAATCTCTCTGGGCCACCCCCTGGGTGCCAGTGGCGCACGTCTGGTAACAACTGCGATGTATCAGCTACATCGTACCGGTGGTCGCTATGCCCTGTGCACCATGTGTATTGGTGTCGGACAGGGTATCGCGATCATCATCGAGCGCGTTTAAGCAGTTTTATAAGGCGTTATCCAATGCCTTCAGGGGGTGTCCCGAAACATCCCCTTTTTTTAACTGCCCAAGTAGAGGCAGTTGTTCTGAAAAACGCTCTGACATAACAACGGTCAATTAGACAGGACAATAATAATTATGCAATACGATCAACCATTACGCGGCGCGCTCGACCCGATTGAAACCGCTAGCATCGATGAGCTGCGCGATCTGCAGCTGGGACGTATGCAGTGGAGTATCGCTCACGCTTATAACAACGTACCGGCCTACAAACGCCTGTGCGACGATAAAGGCGTCCACCCGTTTGATCTGAAAACACTGGACGACCTGAAACTGTTCCCGTTTACCACCAAAGCGTACCTGCGCGACGCGTATCCGTTCGATTCATTTGCAGTTCCGATGAACGAAGTGGTACGTGTCCACGCCTCTTCCGGCACCACCGGTAAACCAACGGTTGTGGGTTACACCCAAAATGATATTGATACCTGGGCTGATGTCGTGGCGCGCTCTATCCGTGCGGCGGGCGGTCACTACGGCGATAAAGTTCACATCTCTTACGGTTACGGTCTGTTTACCGGTGGTATGGGTGCGCACTACGGTGCTGAGCGTCTGGGTTGTACGGTTATTCCGATGTCTGGCGGTCAGACCGAGAAACAGGTTCAGCTGATGCGTGATTTCGATCCGGACATCATCATGGTGACCCCGTCATACATGCTGAACCTGATCGATGAGATGGAGCGTCAGGGTCTGGACCCTCGTGATACCGCACTGCGTCTGGGCATCTTCGGTGCAGAGCCTTGGACCGATGAGATGCGTAAGAACATCGAAACCCGTCTGGGCATTGATGCAGTCGACATCTACGGTCTGTCTGAAGTGATGGGTCCGGGTGTGGCGATGGAATGCATCGAAACTAAAGATGGCCCAACTATTTGGGAAGATCACTTCTACCCTGAAATTATCGATCCAAATACTGGCGAAGTGCTGCCAGACGGCGAATACGGCGAGCTGGTGTTCACCTCTCTGACCAAAGAAGCGCTGCCGATCATCCGTTACCGCACCCGAGACCTGACCCGCCTGTTGCCGGGTACCGCACGTCCGATGCGTCGTATCGATAAGATCACCGGCCGTTCCGATGACATGATGATCATCCGTGGTGTAAACGTGTTCCCAACGCAGATCGAAGAACAGATTCTGAAGATCGCTGCATTGGCTCCGCACTACGAGATCGTAGTGACCAAAGACGGCAACCTGGACAAAGTACAGGTGAAGGTGGAGCTAGCTCCGGAAGCACAGTCAGCGAATCAGGATCAGGCGATCAAAGAGTTGCAGCACCACATTAAGTCAGTGGTCGGCATCAGCACACGCGTGGACATTGTTCCTCTGGGTTCAATTCCTCGCTCTGAAGGCAAGGCAAAGCGCGTATTTGATAACCGCTAAGCTGCTATCAGACAGGCTCCCGCCCTTTTGAGGCGGGGTCTTTGTAACAAGTTGTACAGATCCGCAAAACAGACGCTAACAAAGGCTATCTGATTGTGGTCTGACTAATATATTGTGATACATTATAAGAAAGAGCTGATCGACCATCTGTGTCATTAAGTTTCAGCTCATAATAATTAATCGCGCGCCATATAACATCGTGGAGGCCATTTAGATGACACCTCAAGAACAAAACTTCATGCGCAAGATCGAGGCTGAAGAGAAGATCGAGCCGAAAGATTGGATGCCTGCAGCGTACCGCAAGAATCTGATTCGCCAGATGTCTCAGCACGCTCACTCTGAAGTGATCGGCATGCAGCCAGAAGGTAACTGGATCACGCGAGCGCCTTCTCTGCGTCGTAAAGCAGTACTGCTGTCCAAAGTACAGGATGAAGCGGGCCACGGCCTGTACCTGTACAGCGCAACTGAAACGTTGGGCATCACCCGTGCGGAGCTGATCGAAGCCC
>NZ_JBFGYC010000586.1:0-2421 GCF_041587635.1 Pontibacterium sp.
ATCGGAACCACGACCACGCTGCTGAACAACTAAACCGGTGATCTCCTTAAACTGTCGCATCGCTTCACACAACTGCTTTAGCCATTCTTCATCCACGGCTTTATACAACCGAATGACCGCATAAGGCGGCAGCCAATCGATGACCAGATCCTCTAAGCCTTCGTAGCAATGACCACGGCCATGAAACAATCGACGCGTTTCTGAACCTGCGTCGGTTAACTGATGCTGTATAGAGTCTAATATGCGCTGCATGGGAATCGTGCCACAAAAAGTGGCGATTATAGTGCGCGTATTAGGCGACCACCAGTCCGATAGTCAAAACCTGCACGGTAAAACTTGAAACTTGTTGCCAATGCCTATATCTAACTGGTCTATAACTTCTAATAACCAGATAACCCAACAACTGGAAACCTTAAATACCATGATGCGGATAGCGCTTTTTCTAGCGACAAACATAGCCATTCTGATCGTAGCCAGTATCACCATGAGCCTGCTGGGTGTGAATACCAACAGCCTGTCCGGCCTGCTGATTATGTGTGCGATGTTCGGTTTTGGTGGTTCAATGATTTCACTGTTCATCTCTAAATGGATGGCAAAGAAATCAACCGGAACTCAGATTATCGAACAGGCCAGCAACGCCGACGAACAATGGCTGCTGGATACTGTGGCAGAACTGTCTCAGCAGGCAGGTATCAAGATGCCTGAAGTTGGCATTTTCCCAGCGCAACAAGCAAACGCATTTGCAACAGGCTGGAATAAAAATGACGCATTGGTTGCCGTTAGCCTTGGCCTCCTACAACGCTTCCGCCCGGAAGAAGTACGCGCCGTATTGGCTCACGAAATCGGCCACGTTGCTAACGGCGACATGGTCACGCTTTCGTTGGTACAGGGCGTGGTAAACACCTTTGTTATGTTCTTTGCCCGTATCGCGGCATCCGTCGTTGATAACTTCCTGAGCAGTGATGAAGAGGAAGGGGAAAGCGGTCACGGTATTGGTTATTTCATCACAGTGATTGTATTTGAGATCCTGTTCGGCATTCTGGCATCCATTGTAGTTTCCTGGTTCTCGCGCTACCGCGAGTATCGTGCTGACGAAGCAGGTGCAAACCTCTCGAGCAATCATGCGATGATCGGCGCCCTGCAACGCCTGAAAGCGGAATCTGAAATGCCTGACCAGATGCCTGATTCAATGACCGCTTTCGGCATCAGCAGCCACCTGAAAAGCGGCTTTATGAGCCTGCTGGCAAGCCACCCACCTCTGGATGATCGTATTGCCGCACTGCAAAAGCGCGGTTAAATTCCAATATAAAAAAGGGCCTGAGTTCAGGCCCTTTTTTGATACAGATCCACAATCTTACACACAACCTCATCAGCCATCGCTATTGCTGTCTATACTCCCTTTAAAAGGGATCAGACCGATGGCCAACTTCAAATACATTAAGATCGTTTCGCTTTTCTCAAGCCTGTTTTTGACGACATCCATGGCTATCGGAGGAGACGACAACACACCGCCCGATGTATTGAACGCTTGCAGCCAATGCCACCAGCATACGGGCAATGCCGCCATTCCCGGCTGGCCTCCACTCAATACGATGACAAAGCAGCAAATTGTCAGCAAACTCAAAGGACATCGCGAACAGATCGTTCCCGACAGCATGATGTCGAAAGTGACCTTCGAACTCACTAACCAGCAAATTGAAGACATTGCAGAGTATTACTCCGCACAGGAAGATATCAGCCAACAACCGATTCGGGTGATCTCCCCAGAACAATAATTCAGACTGTATTCTTCCTATTCTTCTAATCACAGTGCAACATCAAACCCACTTTGTGGTCCCTATCCTTGTTACTCGATCTATATTCCTTCGCCAATCGTCATGGAGATCAGATGAAAAAGCTCTTAATCCGCGGTAAAGGCCTGCTGGCTTTAGCAATTGCCGCGATGGTTCTAACCGGATGCGCGACCTCCCTATTTCAACCGAAAGCTCAGATAAACACCGTAGTACTGGCCAATAACAGCAATACAACCGCACACGAGGTGACGATCCTGGTAGAAGCATTTGGCGGGAAGTTTTATTGCGGGACGATTCTGGCGGGTACCCAATGTTCAACGCGCTTCCCAGTACGGGAATACGCAGGTAACCCTGTAACTGTGTCGTGGGTACAAAACGGCATAGCGCATAAGACCGCTCCGTTTGTTGTCCCTGCGGGGGAGAACATCTCTGAGAAACCAATGACGGCCTTACTGTCCCTGATGGCAGACAGCAGCGTGGATGCGAGATTGGAATCTCGCTGATACAGATGTTTTCGCACAGAAAACCAGAAGCAAAAAAGGGCCTGACGATGGCCCTTTTTTAGTATCAACAGAGGATGCGGCTTACAGACCGTTCATCGACTTAAAACGACTAACCAGTGCAACGG
>NZ_JBFGYC010000587.1:0-2410 GCF_041587635.1 Pontibacterium sp.
AATCAAAGAACTACCATCGTCATTCTGGCGCACTAAATGCGCATCAAAAAGCTTGTCGTAAAGGGTCTTGCCAGCCATTGTGATGTCCTCACTTTTCTTATTCCGGTCGATGATCGAGACCGCCGTCATTGCTCACTAAACAGCGCATCTCGCCATCTGCTGGAACCATCCTAGAACAGGCATTCAAACAACACAAATTCATATTTTTTATTCATTGAATTCCAAATAGGAATAGCAAACAATACACACATCTATTAAGGAATTTTTATGGATACCAATACACTGCAAGCATTCGTCGCCGTTGCGAATAGCGAGTCATTTTCCAAAGCTGCTCACCAGCTTTTTTTAACGCAATCAGCTGTCAGTAAGCGGGTCGCACTACTCGAAGACCAGCTCAATAGCCGCCTATTCGATCGTATTGGCAGACAGGTCTCGCTTACCGAGGCAGGCCAGGCTCTACTGCCTCGCGCCCATCAGATTTTGCTTGAGCTGGAGGATGCCCGCAGAGCGATCAGCAACCTATCGGGGGAAGTCACCGGTACACTTTCCCTCGCAGCCAGCCACCATGTGAGCTTACACCGCCTACCTCCGATTCTGCGCGCGTTCACCTCCAGCTACCCGAAAGTCAAACTGGACCTTCGCTTCGATGAGTCCGAAGTGGCTTACGAAGGCGTATTACGAGGCGATCTGGAGCTTGCGTTGATCACCCTCTCCCCTTCGCCTGACAAGGCTATTCGCTCCATACCGATCTGGCACGATGCATTGAGGTACGTTGTATCTCGCGAGCACCCCCTTGCAAACAAAACGCGGGTCAGCCTGACCGAACTCACTCAATACACGGCCATCCTGCCCGACCAGAACACCTTTACCCGGGAGCTGGTTGAACAGCTATTCGATCGTCACAACCTACAACTAAACGTAGGCATGTCGACCAACTATCTCGACACCATCCGCATGATGATCTCTATCGGACTTGGCTGGAGCCTGCTGCCAGAATCACTCATTAAAGACGATCTTGAAGTATTACCCGTTGATGCAGAGCTGGTTTATCGGCAATTAGGCGTCATCCATCATCGCGACAGAACCTTATCTAACGCCGCCCGACATCTTGTTGACATGCTTCCTGTCGCAAAATAGAAAACGCCACACAGGTATAAGTTGCCGCTTAGTTGTAATAGTATTTCCTAAGCTATTAGGCTTCGCTGACCAATCAGTGACTAGCCATACGCCAATTCCTCCAACTTGCAGGACATTGGCATTACCGAAGGAGAGAACTGCCGTGTCAGATGAGCTGAATCAGCAGATGAAGAACTGGCTTGAGGCCCAGAATGCCTACTGGCAAACTCTGGGTGAAAGTTCGGACGAGCTGAAAAACCCAGAAGGCTGGCTTGAGTTTATCAAGCGTTATCAGTCCTCTGCCGGAGAGGCCCTGCCGCAACAGTTTTCACAACTGATGGACGTACTCAGCGCCCAGTCACACAACTTCAACACTTACGGCGAGGACTTGATCCGGCAGTTCCGCGATAGCGCCGGGGATCAGCAGATAGACTCAGCCGTAAGCGAGTTTCAGAAGTACATGCAGAAGCAGACCACCGAACTGCTCATGCGCCAATGGCAGCTTCCTGAACAAGTGGCAGCCCTGTTTAAGACGCACAGCTTCCATGACG
The DNA here is from genome assembly GCF_041587635.1 of Pontibacterium sp. Lineage (NCBI taxonomy): Bacteria > Pseudomonadati > Pseudomonadota > Gammaproteobacteria > Oceanospirillales > Oceanospirillaceae > Pontibacterium > Pontibacterium sp. Next base: position 1,668 of record NZ_JBFGYC010000587.1, read on the forward strand.
ACCTGTTGTTTGAGAATCCGTTCATCAGCGGAATGAAAAGCTTACTGGAAACACCTGTTGTTGGATCTAACCCGGAATTGCAGGCAAACAGCCGCGAAGCCATTCGTCTGTTGCTTGAGTATCAGGAAGCATTATCAGCCTATATCCGCCATTACGGCGAGATCAATCAGGAAGCCAGCGCTCGCATGACTTCCAGAATTGCTCAGCGCGAACAGCCCATTGACACCCTTCACGAGCTGCACAACATCTGGGTTGAAAGCTACGAATCAGCGTACTCAGACACTGTGTTCACCGATGTGTATCAACAAGCCCATGGGCGCATCAGTAACGCCCTGATGTCCCTGCGCAACTTCGCGCAAAATGCGCGTGACGTCTACTTCCAGTCTGCGGGAATAGCGACTCGCAAGGGACTGGACACCGCCCTGCATCGCCAGCACCAGTTACGCAAAGAGATGCGCCAGACACGTCGCCAAATCAACACGCTCAATGATGCGGTTACCGAGCTGCAAAACCAGCCCCTCAAAGAGCTGCTGGATGAAATGGGCAAAGAAATCGCAAGTTTGCGTGGCGAAGTCACCGCGCTGAAGAAAAAGCTGAAGGAGTAAACGATGGATTCAATACACCTTAAGCCCGCAAAGGTTGCCGAAGAGCTATTCGACTTCAACCGCAAGCTTTTGAAAAGCTACAACACACTCCAGAAGCTGAAAGAGGTCGATGTTGGCCAAACACCTAAAGAGGAAGTG
>NZ_JBFGYC010000588.1:0-2410 GCF_041587635.1 Pontibacterium sp.
TATGGTGCCGCACGCTACGATTACAGAGCTAGGTCGTCCGATGGCTGACTGGCAGTCTGTACAAGGTGGTGTGGATCAGAGTCCTAGCGTACAGGCGTCAGCACCGTTTATTCAGGCGCAGGGGATGCTGACCAATCGCGGCGTTGTAAGGGGGGTGATGGTGTATGGCATTGATCCGGAGAGCGAACGTAAAGTTTCCATTTTGGCAAACCATATCAAAACTGGCTCGCTGGACACGTTAAACACACAGCGTTTTGGCATCGTCTTAGGCGATCTGCTTGCGCGCTATTTGGGTGTGCGGGTTGGCGACAAAGTGACGTTGGTTCTGCCTGAGGCAACAGTCAGTGTTGCCGGGATGGTGCCGCGCCTTAAGCGCTTTACCGTGGTGGGTACGTTTGAGGTTGGGGCTGAGCTTGATGCTTCTTTGGCGTATATCTCTATGGGCGATGCTGCGAAAATTAAGCGTTATCGCGGGGATGTCGTCGACGGTATTCGTCTCAAATTTGATGATCTCTTCACTGCACCGCAAAAGGCCCGTGAAATCGCAAATGGACTTGATGGTTACTATCGCACCAGTGACTGGACGCGTACCCACGGTAATTTGTTTCAGGCGATTCAGCTGGAAAAGCGGATGATCGGCTTGTTGTTGTTCCTTATCGTTCTGGTAGCGGCATTTAACATCGTTTCAACATTGGTGATGGTCGTTACCGATAAGAAGGCTGATGTGGCAATTCTACGTACACTGGGCGCCACTAAGGGCAGAATTATGCGCATCTTCATGGTGCAAGGTACGTTGATCGGTATTATCGGTACGTTATTGGGTGGCGCGCTGGGAATTACTCTGGCGCTGACTATATCGGACCTGGTGGCGTGGGTGGAGCGTACCTTTGGTATACAGTTCCTGAATGCGGATGTTTACTTCATCAGTTACCTGCCATCTGACCTGCAGTGGCCTGATGTCGTTACGATCTGCGGTACGGCGTTGGTAATTAGTTTTCTGGCGACCATCTATCCGGCATACCGCGCAGCGAAAACTCATCCTGCGGAGGCTTTGCGTTATGAGTGAGCCGATCTTGCTCGCCGAGAACGTTTCGCGTGTGTATCGCGAAGGCGGTCACGAATTGAAGGTATTGGATAATCTGAATTTTGCACTGGAGCCAGGAGAGCGTGTTGCGATCGTTGGGCAGTCAGGGTCAGGTAAAAGTACGCTACTGAATATTCTGGGTGGTTTGGATGTGCCGTCCAGCGGGCGTATGTGCGTTGGTGGTAAAGACCTGCATGAGCAATCAGAAAAAAGCCGCGCGCGTATTCGCAACGAAAAATTAGGTTTTGTTTATCAGTTTCACCACTTGTTACCGGAATTTTCCGCATTGGAAAACGTTGCGATGCCGCTGCTATTACGCGGTGACAAAGTTTCGGATATTCGGGAACGGGCGGCGGAGATGCTGGGTGCCGTAGGTTTATCTGAGCGTGTTACCCATAAGCCTGCCCAACTTAGTGGAGGTGAGCGTCAGCGTGTGGCGATTGCCCGGTCACTGATTGGGCAGCCTGCGTGTGTCCTAATGGATGAGCCTACCGGTAACCTGGATCGCAAGACGGCGGACGATGTGCAATTGCTGATAGAGCAGCTAAATCGTACTTTGAATATCGCATTCGTGATTGTGACGCACGATCTTGAGCTGGCTCACCGTACCGGACGGGTCTTCGAGTTACGTGATGGTGGATTATTTGAGCAGCAGGCTGAGTCGGTGTTGGAAGGTTAGGCTAGGTTAAGCTAAATGCGGCTTCCAGTCAGTTTGATAGGAAGCCAGGTAATCACTATTTAAGTCGCATATCGCGGCTTTTTTCTTTTCTGCGCTTCCAGCTGCGATTCACGTGCCATACCCAGAACTGATTGATACCAAAAAATGCCAGCGCTCCAAAAACTACACCGCAGATGATTGAACCAAATAATAATGGCCACCAAATCAGTGACAGGCTTTCGCTAAGCCAGCTCATCGAGAGTTCGAACTCGATGTTTCCCGCAGGGTTGCCCAAGATAAAATCGCCTACCAAATAAGCGCCGTAGAAAATAGGCGGCATCGTCAGGGGGTTCGTGAGCCAGACCAGTCCAACAGAGATTGGGAGGTTGCTGCGAAAGAAGACCGCCATAACAGCAGCAACGACCATCTGTGCAGGAATGGGCAAGAAGGCGCAAAACAGACCGACAGCAAACGCACGAGATACCGATCTGCGGGTTAAATGCCACAGGTTGGGATCATGCAGGTGGCGTCCGAGCCAGCTGAGATGTTTGTGCTCTCGGAGCTTACGCTCGTCGGGCATATACTTTTTGATGAGTTTGCGTGGCATTGGGGTCGCACTTATAGTAGTGACCAAAGACGCTCGTATTATGCATACTCATTACAGGTAA
>NZ_JBFGYC010000589.1:0-2409 GCF_041587635.1 Pontibacterium sp.
CACAATGATATTAATCGCATCGCTTCAACACCCCTTAGCTGAAAAAGACCTTCTATGTCAGGAAGATCTGCTCAATACGACTCAGATTGTTGTACGCGACTTAGGAACAGGGGCTGATGCAACCAAGCAGGATGCCGGCTGGTTGAAGTCACAGCAGCGGATCACCGTAGACAGTTTTGACCATGCGTTTGACGCCGTTAGGGCAGGCCTTGGTTTTTGTCGGGTGCCTAGCCATCTTCTGACCGATAACGATTGCGCTCAGATAACAAAACTACCGTTGCTCGGCGGCACTCAGTTTCAAGTGCCTATTCATTTGGTCGCGCCCAAAATGGGACAAACAGGACCCGCAGCCATGCAGCTCTATAACCTACTACTGGCGAGCGCAGTTCACCGTTGATATCTGCGCCTAAGACACTACCGCTATCAATGAGTGTATAGATGCCTGCCCGTCAGGGGACATCATCCACCCTATCGCCCCCAGGTTAATGCATAAGGTCAGCCAAAAAACAATTCGAAAAGAGGTTTTGCTCGATTTATGGCGCAGCAGCTGTTGCGCTAACAACGCGCCGGGCCAACCGCCCACCAGCGATAAAAGGTGCAGCGTTTTTTCCGGAATTCGCCAGCCGCCACGTTTAGCTTTTGATTTATCGATCGCATAAACGCCAAAGGTCAGCAGACTCAGCGCAAGATAAACCACACCCAATGGCATTGGAATCCACGCAAAATATGTCGCCGCAACCACCGTGCTTAGGAATATGGCTGCCGCGCAGGTTAGCAGACCCGACGTGCGGATTGTTTGCAGTTTAGTGATACGGGTTGCCACGTTCAGTGATCCAGGGTTTCGAGTGCTGCAATGATTTTGCGGGCATTTTCTTCCAATACGTTTGGATCTTCAAACCGCTTGGCGTGTTCGAAAAGCCCCTTCAGTGATCCGGGGAAGATATGAAAATGAAAGTGCGGAACACTCTGTCCAGCGACACGTCCGTTATGCTGAAACAGTGTGGAACCGTTGATTCCCATCGCTTTCTCAACGGCACGCCCCATCAGCCGCACGGTTTTCAGACAGGCATTGGCAGACGCTTCCGATAGGTCGTATAAGGTGATCGCAGGTTCTTTAGGGATCACCAGCACATGTCCATGGGTCTGCGGCATGATGTCCATAATCGCCAACGTTTGGTCATCTTCGTACAGTTTGATACAGGGAGCTTCACCCCTCAGAATCTGAGCAAAAACGTTGTTCTCATCGTATGCAGGGTTCATCGCAGACTTCCTTTCGTGTGAATGACTCAAGGGTAACGGTGCCTATCTTACAAATCCGATCTCAACATAACACCCTATTGCTCAGGGAACCCATAGGCCTTTCAGCCACGGCCCCTCAAAATCTGTACCCTTAAACATTAACTATTTTGTATCTGTGCTCGTTTCAACGCTCGCTTTACTCTAATGGGATCAATGACTGCCCTTTCCAAGCGAGACCTTTTCCAGCATGTATCAGTACGATGAATTAGACCACCAGGTTGTACAAAACCGGGTTCTGCAATTCAGACATCAGATGGAACGTTATCTGAACGGCGATATCAGCGAAGAAGCCTTTTTACCTCTGCGTTTACAAAACGGACTTTACGTGCAGAAGCATGCCCCGATGCTACGGGTTGCGGTGCCCTACGGCATGCTCTCCTCCACACAGCTGCGCATGCTGGCAAAGATCTGTAAGACCTACGATCGCAATTACTGCCACATCACCACTCGACAGAACGTGCAGTTCAACTGGGTGGAACTCACCGATGTACCCGATATTCTGGATGAACTGGCAAGCGCAGAGATGCATGCAATCCAGACCAGCGGAAACTGCATCCGTAACACCACCTCAGACCCGATAGCGGGTGTCGTCGACGATGAAGTGGCCGATCCACGCCCCTATTGCGAGATCATCCGCCAGTGGTCGACGCTCCATCCGGAATTCGCCTTCCTGCCCCGCAAGTTCAAAATTGCCGTGATCGGTGCCGAAGAGGACCGCGCTTCAATCCGCTTACACGACATCGGCCTGCGACTCGTGCGTTCAGACAGTGGCGAGCTCGGATTTAACGTTTGGGCGGGCGGAGGACTGGGCCGCACCCCGATGCTGGGCAGTCTGATCCGTGAGTTCTTGCCCCAAACGCAGCTATTGGGTTATCTCAAAGCGATTCTGAGGGTCTATAACCGCTATGGTCGTCGGGATAACAAATACAAAGCACGTATCAAAATTCTGGTCAGCAGCCTGGGAACCGAGGAATTTACCCGTCAGGTAGAACAGGAGTTCGAGCGTAACTACGCAGCCGATCCCCAGCTTAGCAATGAGGAGATCCAATACGCCCAGTCCTTCTTCTCTGCACCGGATTATGAAACATTCGAAGCAGACAGCGATTTACC
>NZ_JBFGYC010000590.1:0-2409 GCF_041587635.1 Pontibacterium sp.
ACAACGGTCTGATCAAGGGGAGCAAGATCAACGCCGATATGTATCAGGGTACGCTGCGTAACAGCGCAACGCTGGATGTGCGTAAAACACCGATCCGTATCGCCGTGAAGAAAGATATCAAAGGTATTCAGGTTGGCGACATGCTGAAAGCGGCGGCAGATACCGACGCGTTGACCGGCGCACTGAACTCACAGGCTAACATCACCGCCCGTGGTCGCTCCGTGTATGACATCGTGCATAGTCTGAACGGCACCACCAACGTGCAGATGAAAGATGGCGAACTGAAAGGTATCGATATGGCCCAGACCGTGTGTCAGGGTCTGAATACGGTGAAGTCACTGGGGATCAATACACAGGAAGTGGATAAATCCACGCCGTTTGCCAATCTGAGCGCCAGCACCAAAATCGTCAACGGTGTGGTGAATAATCCAGATCTGAAAGCAGCGCTGGATGCGATGGTTCTGAATGGCAAAGGTAAAGTGAATCTGCCAAAAGAGAGCTTAGATTACCGTGTTGGCCTGACCATCGAACAAAACCTGTTTAAGGAGACCTGCTCCATTCCGGATAGCCTGGAAGGCGTTGAGTTCCCGGTTGACTGTAAAGGTGGATTCGACACTGATCCGGCCAAGCTCTGCAAGCCAGATCTGGCAGTCTTCAAGAACATCTTTGAAGCGAAAGCAAAGGCGAAAGTAAAAGCTAAGGTAGATGAGCAGAAAGACAAGCTGAAGGAGAAGCTAGGCGAAAAATTAGGCGGAGAGGAAGGCCAAAAACTGTTGAAAGGACTGTTTGGTCGATGACACCTGAGCACTTCTCAACGGCCGTACTGGACTGGTTTGATCAGCACGGCCGTCATGACCTGCCCTGGCAGGCGAATAAGACCGCTTACCACACCTGGATTTCCGAGATCATGTTGCAACAAACTCAGGTTGCAACAGTGATCCCCTACTTCCAGCGCTTTATAGAACGTTTCCCTGATGTGCAGTCGCTGGCGGAAGCCGAGCAGGACGAGGTTTTACATCTTTGGACCGGGCTCGGATACTACGCCCGCGCCCGTAACCTGCACAAAGCCGCACAGCGAGTCGTCAGTGAATACAACGGCGAGTTTCCGCAGTCTGTCGAGGCACTGGAAGATCTGCCCGGTATAGGCCGCTCAACGGCCGGTGCCGTGCTATCGATCTCCACCGGCAAACGTGCAGCCATTCTTGATGGCAACGTCAAACGGGTGCTGGCTCGCTTCTATGCGGTTGAAGGCTGGTCCGGCACCACCGCAGTGCAAAAGGAGTTGTGGCAATACGCTGAACGTAATACGCCCTATGCACGCGTCGGTGATTACACACAGGCGATGATGGATCTGGGCGCAACACTCTGCACCCGCAGTAAACCCAGCTGCCTGCTCTGCCCGCTGCAACCCCAGTGCGGTGCCTTCGCGCAAGGTAAGACCGATAAACTTCCGGCACCACGACCTAAAAAAGTTATTCCGGTTAAACAGACATTGATGCTGATGATCCGCAACGATGCGGGAGAGGTATTACTCTACCAGCGCCCGCCAAGCGGCCTATGGGGTGGCCTGTGGAGTTTCCCGCAGGTACAGGACTTACGAGACAGCCACGGTGAAACGGGGTTGGAGATCGACGCAGACAGCGCTGAAGCACTGGCTCCCCTGCGTCATACCTTCAGTCACTTCCATCTGGACATCACACCTGTACTGGCGAGACTGAAAAGCCCTACAGAATGTGTCATGGAAGGCTCGCCGCTGCTCTGGTATAACTTAGAGCAACCGCAAAGTGTGGGCCTAGCGGCACCGGTTAAGAAACTGCTGCAAAAGCTACCCTCACCGGGATTGTCTTAAATCCGGTCAGATCCTGACCCATACTGATTTTGTATACGCACCGATTTTGTATTCTGGAGATCTCTGATGAGCCGTACCGTATTCTGTCGTAAATACCAAGAAGAGCTGGAAGGGCTGGAACGCGCCCCTTATCCCGGCGCTAAAGGTCAGGATATCTACGACAACGTTTCCAAAAAAGCATGGCAGGAGTGGACTGATCACCAGACCATGCTGATCAATGAAAAACACCTGAGCATGATGGATCCAAAAACGCGTGAATTTCTGACGCAGGAAATGGAAAAGTTCATGGCCGGTGAAGATTACGAAAAAGCGGAAGGTTACGTACCACCGTCTAAGTAATTGAGCGTTTTTTAAGCACTTAAGCTATTTCACACAGAACTGAGATAAATTTTTGAAAAATATCCCTTTTCTGTGTTGACACTTGAGTCCGAAATCCGTTTAATACGCATCGTCTTACGACATTGCCCAGATAGCTCAGTCGGTAGAGCAGGGGATTGAAAATCCCCGTGTCGGTGGTTCGATTCCGCCTCTGGGCACCACTACTTTAAAGGCTTGCACTC
>NZ_JBFGYC010000591.1:0-2408 GCF_041587635.1 Pontibacterium sp.
CTCAATCAGCAGTCATATGGATTGGTATCCCGGCGCCTCATTGATGAAGCTTCTGGAAACCGTGCGTGTCGCGACGGATAAAGATCTACAGCATTTCCGTTTCCCCGTGCAGTATGTGAATCGTCCCGATCTGGATTTTCGCGGGTACTGTGGCACGGTAGCCAGTGGGAAGGTCTCTATCAGTGATGAGTTGGTTGTGTTGCCTTCCGGCAAGCGAAGTAGGGTTAAAAGTATTGTCACCTATGATGGTGACCTGCAGGAGGCATCTCCGGGGCAGGCTGTCACTATTACGCTAGACGATGAGATCGATATTTCACGTGGTGATCTGCTGGTTAAGCCGGGCGATATTGCGGCTGTTGGCAATCAATTCTCTGCAGACCTTGTATGGATGTCTGAGGAACCGCTGGATGTCGGCCGTGAGTACCATATTAAATTCGCTACAAAAATGACCAGTGGTGTTGTTTCCGAGATCAACTTTGAAACCGATGTGAATACCCTGGAGCAGATTCAGTCTTCTCGACTAGAGCTTAACTCTATTGGTAACTGTGTCGTTAAGCTCAACGAAAATATAGCCCTGGACAGTTACAACGATTTTCCTAAGACGGGTGCGTTTGTAGTGATTGATCGTCTCACGAACGGCACGGTCGCTGCTGGTATGATTCGTTCATTCAAGGCCGCTATTCGCTCGGAAGAGGGGCAAGACAGCAGTCGTTATAACGCCTTTGAACGTGACCTTAATGCTCTGGTTCGTAAGCATTATCCGGAGTGGGGCTGTAAAGCTATATGAGTGAAGTTGTGAATAAGCGTCACTTTGATGCCTTTAATGGGGATGCTGACGGTATTTGTGCTCTTATCCAGTTGCGTCGTGCAGAACCCAAAGAGAGCATTTTGGTCACGGGTGTAAAGCGCGATATCAATCTGTTGAAGCGCATAGACTCAAGGGCCGGTGAAACGGTCACTGCGCTGGATATTGCATTCGAAAAGAACAACGCCGATGCCGCTCGAATTTTGGAATCCGGCGCGTCGATCTTCTATGTGGATCATCACAATCCGGGTGACATCCCAGAGCATCATGCGCTGGAAACTCATATCAATACAGCGCCGGATATCTGTACTTCTCTGATCGTTGATCGGTTGTTGGGTGGTCAATACAGGGCATGGGCCATCACGGCTGCGTTTGGTGACAATCTGACCGACGTCGCTCGGGGCTTGGCGCAACAATCGGGTTTTTCTGCGGAAGAAACTGAGCTGATGCAGAAGCTTGGCGTATGTATCAATTACAACGGTTATGGTTCTAGCTTAGAAGATCTGTTTTACCATCCGGCAGAGCTTTATCAGCTGATGGATGCCTTCGATACGCCATTCGATTTTGTTGATGCGCTACCTGAGGTATTTGAGACCTTAGCCAACGGCTATGACAGTGATATGGCATGTGCATCTGCGTTAGCGCCCATTCGTAAAACAAATACAGCCGCAACCTTTATGCTTCCCGATGAGCAGTGGGCGCGACGTGTAAGTGGTGTGTACGGGAATGATCTTGCTAATCGGTCTCCAAAGCGGGCGCATGCCGTCATTACTGAAAAGGCTGATGGTACCTATCAGGTGAGCGTGCGTGCGCCGCTGACAAATAAAGCGGGTGCGGATGAGTTGGTTAAGCAGTTTCCAACGGGCGGTGGCCGAAAAGGTGCTGCGGGTATTAATGTATTACCTAAAGATCAGTTGAATGCTTTTATTGATGCCTTTGAGGCTCAGTATTCCTAATACGGTCTTTAGGGCAGGCGTGAGCCTGCAGGTAGCCTGAAGACTACCCTACAGGCCCATGGTGGATCTGAGTTTGTGGGGCAGGCTTGAGCCTGCTGGCAGCCTAATCACCTTCGATGACGACGAGACTACCCTACAGACCTATGGTGGATTTGAGTTTGTAGGGCAGGCTTCAGTCTGCCACAGCCGATAGGCTGTTTTACGTAGGTTGTTTGGGTTTTACGGGTACGGGCAGTCATGAGCCTGCTGGTAGCCTAATCACCTCCGATGACGACGAGGCAACCCTACATGACCTGTCGTGGATTTGGGTTTGTAGGGCAGGCTTCAGTCTGCCACAGCCGATAGGCTGTTTTCTGTAGGTTGTTTGGGTTTTACGGGTACGGGCAGGCATGAGCCTGCTGGTAGCCTAATCACCTCCGATGACGACGAGACTGCCCTACATGACCTGTGGTGGATCTGAGTTTGTAGGGCAGGCTTCAGTCTGCCACAGCCGATAGGCTGTTTTATGCAGGGTGTTTTGGTTTTGTGGGTATGGGCAAGTATGAGCCTGCTGGTAGCCTAATCACCTTCGATGACGACGAGACTACCCTAAAGACCTGTGGTGGATCTGAGTTTGTGGGGCAGGCTTGAGCCTGCTGGCAGCCTAA
>NZ_JBFGYC010000592.1:0-2387 GCF_041587635.1 Pontibacterium sp.
ATTGGGGGACAGGGGATCTTGAGGTGAACGTGCGAGACACTACGGATCTGTCTAGAACCAAAGAATTGATAGAGCAGTGTTACGCACAGAGCTAATGCAAAAAATCACAAACAGCTATTAACCTGCTGTTATTTAAGAGATATTTTCTCTGCATTAGTCGTATTTAGGATTAGGATTTAGCGAAGGATTAGCGGTATGAATCCCACACAAGAACGTGTTTTTCAGGACGATATTATTCAAGAGCTGACCGACAATGGCTGGAAGCTCGGTTCACCCAGTGGTTACGATCGGACGCGGGCACTTTATACGCAAGACCTGCTTAACTTCGTCAAAGACACACAAAAACCGCAGTGGGATAAATACTGCAAACTCTACCCACATGATACCGAACAGCATTTTTTGGATCTTGTCGCCAAGCAGCTGAATAAAGCGGACCCTAATGCGGATGATAAAGCCCTGCGCTCATTCGGCACCTTAGGGGTATTGCGACATGAACTGAAAGATCGCGGCACCCGCTTTCGTCTCTGTCAGTTTAAACCAGACCACGACCTCAACCCCGATACACTCTCTCGCTATGAACAGAACACATTACGTGTTGTTCCTGAGCTGGTTTACAGCCCTTATGCCACGGAAGCGCATCTGATTGAGACGGGTAAACGCGCCAAGAGATGGCGGATTGATCTGGTACTGTTTCTAAATGGTTTACCTATCGCAACGCTGGAACTGAAATCTGAGTTTAAACAGGCGGTTCAGAATGCGATCAAACAATATGAAACCACACGTCTGCCCAAAGACCCGGAAACAAATAAGCCGGAACCGCTGCTAACCTTCAAACGTGGTGCATTGGTTCATTTTGCGGTCAGCCAATACGATGTTTTCATGGCCACCCGTTTAAACGGTAAAGACACCGTTTTCCTGCCGTTTAACAAAGGGAAGCCAGACGGTGCTGCGGGCAACACCTCTCCGGAAGATCCCAATGAATATGCTACCGCTTATCTATGGCGGGAGGTGCTGGCACCGGATAACCTGCTGAAGATTCTGGCACGCTTTATTCATTTGAAGATTGAAGAAAAAGAGGACTGGCAGGGCGTAAAATCCAAGAAAGAATCCATGATCTTCCCGCGTTATCATCAGTGGGATGTGGTTTCACGTCTGGTAAGCGATGCTCGTACGCAAGGCCCCGGGCAAAAGTATCTGATTCAGCACAGTGCAGGTTCGGGAAAATCCAACTCTATTGCCTGGACTGCCCACCAGCTCTCATCTCTATACGATGACGAAGGAAACAAACGCTTTCATTCCGTCATTGTCATCACGGACCGTACCGTTCTGGATGACCAGTTACAGGACACAATTTATCAGTTTGAGCATGCGAGCGGGGTGGTCGGGCGGATTAATCATCGTGAAGGTGAAGGTTCTAAATCTGAAAAACTGGCCGCTGCACTGGAAGCGGCACAACCGATCATTATCGTCACCATTCAGACGTTTCCCCATGTACTCAAAGCCATTGAGAACAGCCTTAGTCTGAAGGAACGCAACTATGCCGTGATCGCAGACGAAGCACATTCTTCTCAAACCGGATCGACGGCCCGTCAGTTGAAAGAGGTGTTGATGCTGGAATCCTCAGAGGAGGATGAGACACTTTCGGCAGAAGCGATGCTAGGGGCGACGATTTCTGCACGTAAGGCATCAAGTAATCTGAGCTATCTTGCGTTTACTGCGACACCCAAAGCGAAAACCCTTGAATTGTTTGGCCGCCTTCCAGACCCAAGCATGCCTGCCTCCAAAACCAACAAACCCGAGGCATATCACGTCTACAGTATGCGGCAGGCGATTGAGGAAGGTTTTATTCTGGATGTATTGAAAAATTACACCAGTTACAAAGTTGCCTATCAACTTGCACAGAAAGTAAGAGAGCAAGACCGTGAAGTGGATAGTAAAAAAGCTAAGGTAAAGCTTAATCAGTGGGTGCGCCTGCACGATTACAACATTGCACAGAAAGTGCAGGTCATTATCGAGCACTTTAAAGCGAATGTGCTGGGTTCACTTGGCGGACAGGCTAAAGCGATGGTTGTCACAAGCTCACGTAAGGAAGCGGTGCGTTACAAGCTTGCCTTTGACCGTTACGTGACTGAACACAAATACGATGATATTCGCGCGATGGTGGCGTTTTCCGGTGAAGTTGGCTTTTCATCAGATGATCCAAATGCAGATGCATTGGTTGGTGAGAAGTTTACCGAAGGAAATATGAATCCGGCGTTAAAAAAACGCGATATGCGCCTTGCCTTTGATACCGACGATTATCAAGTGATGCTGGTCGCCAATAAATTCCAGACGGGGTTTGATCAACCTAAACTTTGCGCCATGTACGTCGATAAAAAGCTCGGCGG
>NZ_JBFGYC010000593.1:0-2386 GCF_041587635.1 Pontibacterium sp.
AGAGCACCAGCACCCGCTTGCCTGTCATCATCACGTGAGCCACGCATTCTCCGATGACTTTCAATATCACGAGATCGACGCCTTCGTTTTGGGCGGACATACCCCAGGGTTTACCGTTTATATCTATCGGGATGTTCTGTTTGTCTGTGATCTGGTGGTTGGAAATGCAGAGGATATGCACTTCAATCCCTTCGGAGACAGAGAAAAGATCCGCTTAGGCGCTCAACGCCTAAAGCACTTGCTAAGACGGCGAACGGTGCGCACCGTTTGCGGATTTAACTACGTGACCGACTTCGAACAATGGATGCCGTATTTTAAAAAGCTCTCTTGAACCCCGCAGCAAATACTCAGAAGCCACGACTTAAGGGCTACGCCGGTATAGCGCGAAGAACGGAAACGCATTGTTGCAATTCTTTACATTTTCTTAACTTGTTTATGCACAAAACCCGATTACAATATGCACCACTATTTTTAGCACGACCGGTCTAGTTAAAAATCATTGATGGGGTTGTTCCTGCAAAACAGCCACACAGGTATCGCCTATGACACGCGGAAGACGCCCGGAGCACAGCCGGGAGAACATTCTTGAAAAAGGTGCCGAGTTGTTCGCCCGAAACGGTTACAACGCCACCGGCCTGAAAGAGATTTTGGAAACGTGCGAAGTATCCAAAGGCTCTTTCTATAACTTCTTTGAGAACAAAGAACAGTTTGCTGTCGAGATCATCAACCACCATAAGTCGATTGAGTTTGCCCGTTGGGAAGAGCAGATGGCTGCCCTGACAGGCACCTATCTGAGCAAGATACAGTGGATGATCAACGACGAAATTCGCAAATATGAAGAAGATCTGGATTGCACCGGCTGCCTGCTGGCCAACCTGACAGGAGAAGTCAGCCAGGCATCGCCGCTGTTCAGCGCCGCCATCCGTGCCTCTAGCCAGGAGGTCCTGTCCTCAATAGAGGAAGACATGCTGATCTGTCAGGACGAAGGCACTGTACGTAAGGACCTTTCAGCCCGCGAGCTCGCCGAAATGATCTGGAACGGCTGGCAAGGTGCCTTGTTGCAACTGAAAGTAGAACGCTCCGCCGAGCCGTTGCGCCGCCACGTAACCGCTCTGTTCAAACTGATTGAAGCCCCCGATCCCAAAGGATAAGGAAGGATATGAAAACCAACCGTATTATTGCAGGCCTGCTGCTGACCACCAGCCTTGTCGCACCGTCCGCCTTTGCCGCAGACAAACCACCTCAAGGACTGCCTGCTGAGGTCATTACCGTCCAGACACAGGCACTGGATCACTCCATCTATGCGGTGGGTAACTTGCGCGCCAACGAAACCATTCAGCTCAGCCCGGATCAGAGTGGCCGTATTGAAAAAGTTTTATTTGAAGAGGGCCTGCAGGTAAATCAGGGCGCCTCTCTGTTTGTACTGGATAGCGCCATCTACCGGGCAGAACTGACCCAGGCGCAGGCACGCGTGAAGCTGAGCCAAATCGCCTATAAACGCGCAGAGAGCCTGCTGAAAAAGCGTGTGGGTTCCGAACAGGATCGTGACAGCACCCTCGCCCAGTTGCGGGTTGATCAGGCGCAGCAAGCGCTGGCGCAGACCCGTCTGGATAAGATGACGATCAAAGCCCCTTTCGCAGGCTCCATTGGCCTGCGTCTGGTAAGCCCAGGTGATTACGTGAACGTGGGACAGGAGCTGGTCGAACTGACTGACCTAAAAACCATGAAAGCGGACTTCCGTGTCCCTGAAATTTATCTGGCAGCTTTGAAGCCGGGCAGCACAATCAAAGTTGAAGTCGATGCTTTTCCGGGTCAGATCTTCACCGGTGAGGTCTATGCCATTGCGCCAAGTGCCGACACCCGCTCTCACAACATCGAAGTCCGTGCCCGCATTCCGAACGATCAAGGCCTGCTGCGCCCCGGCCTGTTTGCCAAAGTAAATCTGGTCATGAAGCAGGAAGATGCAGCGATTGTGATCCCTGAACAGGCGATCATCCCGCAAAACGGCGGTTTCTTCGTCATGCGTGTCGCACAAGGCAACATGGTTGAGCTGGTGCCGGTTGAGATGGGTCAGCGCCGTCCTGGCACAGTACAGATCACAAAAGGCCTGAATAAAGGTGACGTGGTGATTACCGCCGGTCAGATCAAACTGTTCCCGGGCATGCCGGTCACACCGATCTTTGTTGACGGCAGTCAGCAGGCGAAGCAGGGAGAATAAGCAACATGGTCCTGTCTGAAATAAGCATCAAGCGCCCGGTACTGGCGACGGTGATGAGTTTGCTGGTCTTGTTGATCGGCCTCATCGCCTTTGACCGGCTGACCGTACGCGAATATCCGAAGATTGATCTTCCGGTGGTGACGGTGGAAACCACCTACCCCGGTGCAA